>CAYZKE010000206.1:0-6390 GCA_964478505.1 uncultured Loktanella sp. | reverse complement strand
ACCAGAAAAAGCGGCATCGCCGTGCCGTTCGCAATCGAGCGCTGCGCCCAATAGACACGATTTGTAAAGGCTTTACGCGACAGATGATCAGGGGCCCAGGTCGGCTCCCAGGGCTTCAGAAAGGCTTCGCTGTCGCGGCGCAGGGCCGCCCATGCACGAAAATCACTATGTACCGGCGGGCGCAATGTCAGCCGCTCGGTTTCGATCCGGACCTTCTTCTTGGCCCCGAGCATTAGGCCGCCAGTCGCGCTTTCAGCGCTTCAAGTGACGGGGCCGCCGCGGCGGGGCCATAAAATGCTAGCGCCGTACCGGCCTGCCCTGCCATCTGTCCTGCAAATTCCTTCACATCACCGGTTGTGACGTCGTCAATATGCGCAACCGTTTCGCTGATACTGGGAATACGCCCCCAGATCGACAAGAGCCGTGCCAGCCGTTCGGCACGGTTCGACGGGCTTTCCAGCCCCATCAAAAGCCCTGCTTTCATCTGCGCGCGCGCACGGGCGACTTCCGCAGCACTCATATCATCGGCGGCGCGTTTCATCTCGTCCATGGTGACATTCGCAAGCTCTGCGATTTGTTCGGCGCTCGTGCCTGCATAGATCGTGGTCAGGCCCGTGTCCTCATAGGCCCCCGCCTGCGCAAAGATCGTATAGCACAGCCCGCGTTTTTCACGCACTTCCTGGAACAGGCGCGACGACATGCCCCCGCCCATGACGCTGGCATAGATTTGCGCGGTATAGATCGCGGGGTCCAGATAGGTTGGCCCTTCCAGCGCAAGTGCAAAATGCACCTGTTCGAGATCCTTGATCTCGCGCCGCTCACCGCCGCCAAATTTGGCAGGCTGCATGAGTTCGGGCGCACGTGGCACGGCGGCCAAATGACCGAAAAGCGCCTCTGCCTGTGCAACAATCGCGTCATGGTCAATCGCACCGGCAGCAGACAGGATCATCTGGTTCGGGCCATAGTGTTCGGCAACAAACCCCTGAAGATCATCGCGGTTAAAGCTGCTGACGCGTTCTGTTGGACCAAGGATCGTGCGGCCAAGCGCCTGATCAGGATAGGCCACTTCTTGCAACCAGTCGAAAATGATATCGTCGGGCGTATCAAGTGCCTGCCCAATCTCTTGCAGGATCACGCCGCGTTCAACCTCGATCTCGGCAGGATCAAAAACAGGGTTCAGCAAAATATCCGAGATCACATCCAGCCCGAGGGCAACATCGTCTTCAAGAACGCGCGCATAATATGCGGTCATTTCACGGCTGGTGTAGGCGTTCATATAACCGCCCACATCCTCGATGGCTTCGGCAATTTGCAGCGCGCTGCGAGTCTTTGTGCCCTTGAACGCCATATGTTCCAGAAAATGGGCAATCCCGTTCTGCTCAACCCGTTCGTGCCGCCCGCCTGCTTGGACCCAGATGCCAATGCTGGCTGATTTCAGCCCCGGCATATGTTCGGTCACGATTTGAAAGCCGTTGGACAGCGTGTGCAGTTGAATGGTCAATTCTGGATCCGTTCCTTGATGACCGCCTGAATGGCAGCCAGATCATTGCCGACGCGCGTGACGCGCTCGGGTCGGTCATACAGGTCCGCCATGCGCGGTGGAAGAGGGGCTGCAACACCAGAGGCCGCTTTCACCGCATCGGGGAATTTCGCGGGGTGTGCTGTGGCGAGCGTGACCATGGGCGTGGTGCCCAAATGCGCTTCGGCCACATGCACACCGACGGCGGTATGCGGGCACAAGAGTTCGCCATGGTTTGCCAGATAGGTCTTGATCGCAGCCTGTGTTTCTTGCTCAGAGGCGCGGCCGGATTTGAAGGTATCCTTCAACATCTGATAGGCGCCTTGGCTGATCTCGAAACCACCCTTCTTCAGATCTTCCATCTGGCTGGCAACAGCGGCACCATCACGCCCGTAGGCATCAAACAAAGCGCGCTCGAAGTTCGAGCTGACCTGAATATCCATCGAGGGGCTGATGGTAGGTTCCACGCCTTCTTTGGTGTAGGCACCGGTTTGCAAGGTGCGATGCAGGATATCGTTGCGGTTGGTTGCAACCACCAGATCGGCAATCGGCAGGCCCATCTTCTTGGCAATATAGCCTGCGAAAATATCACCGAAATTGCCTGTTGGCACGGTAAAGCTGACAGGGCGGTGCGGCGCGCCAAGGCTGACAGCGGCAGAAAAGTAATAAACCACCTGCGCCAACACCCGCGCCCAGTTAATGCTGTTCACGCCTGCCAGCCCCACTTCGTCGCGGAAGGTGAAATCGTTGAACATGTCTTTGACCAAGGCCTGACAAGTGTCGAAATCGCCATCGACGGCCAGCGCGTGGACATTCGCTTCTGACGGGGTGGTCATCTGGCGGCGCTGCACCTCTGACACGCGGCCATGCGGATAGAGGATGAACACATCGACGGCCTTCAGACCGCGGAACGCCTCAATCGCGGCAGAGCCCGTATCGCCCGAAGTTGCGCCCACGATTGTCACGCGATCCCCCGACCGTGTCAGCGCAGCCTGAAACATCTGGCCGATCAGTTGCATCGCGAAGTCTTTGAACGCAAGCGTGGGACCGTGAAACAGTTCCAGCAGGAAATGGTTGCTATCGAGCTGCACCAAAGGCGCGCGCGCCGCATGGCCGAAACCGGCATAGGCCTGGGCAACCAGCTTGCGGAATTCGGCATCGGTAAACGTGTCACCGATGAAGGGGCGCATCACGTCAAATGCCACATCTTCATAGGATTTGCCTGCCATGGCCGCAATCTGCGCATGGCTCAGCGTTGGCACCTCTTCCGGCACATATAGCCCGCCGTCGCGCGCCAAACCGGTCAACATCGCTTCTTCAAAGCTTAACGAGGGTGCTGTCCCGCGGGTCGAGATGTAGCGCATAACTGTCAGGCGTCCTTTTGGCGTGTCGTCCGGAATATCAGGAACAGGGTCATAGTGGCCCAGACTGCGGCCAGCAAGAACCATGTGACAGCATATTCAAAATGGTCATTCTTGATGGTTGCCGTGTTCACAGGCAGTGGCGTCAGCCGCGGATCGGCGGGTGATGTCTGGCTGGCCACAACCATCAGTGGCTGGGTATCGAGCGCCTCGGCCATGGCTTCGACATTGCGGGCAAACCAGATGTTACTGGCGAGATCCGGTTCAGGTGTGCTGTCGTTCTGGTCATCGGGCCACAAGAGTGTCCCAACCATCCGCATTTGCACACGCAGAGGGGCTGCGTCTTTGTTCTCGAGCGGCAAGAGACCCTGATCCACGAGGATCGGGCCAATGTCGGTTTCAAACCGTGAAATCACACGGTATCCGGTCCCCGCCTCGGTGCCGGACACCAAGACGTGAAGCTCTTCTCCGGTCGGGCGACCGGTGACGGAGACACGCGAATACTCATCACTTTGTTCGTTAACAAACCGTGTCAAAGGGACGGGCGCTGCGGCCAAGCGCTGATCAATCTCGGTGAGAATTTCTTCTTTCCATGCCAAACGCTCGACCTGCCAAAGGCCGAGACCGACCAAAACGCCACATCCGGCAACGCCAAGGATCAGAGGGAATAGTATCTTACGCAGCATCTTGCGCCCTTGATTGTAAAAACGCGCGAGATTGCACCCGCGCGTTTGTGAATTTTGCACCGTGGATCAATATCCACCTTACATAAGGCGCACTTAAATGCCCCAGATGTAGACGGCGAAGAACAGGAACAGCCAGACCACATCAACGAAGTGCCAGTACCAGGCTGCTGCCTCAAAACCGACATGCCGTTCCGGTGTAAAATGCCCTGCCCGTGCGCGCAGATAGCAAACGAAAAGGAATATCGTACCGATGATCACGTGAAAGCCGTGGAAACCTGTGGCCATAAAGAAGTTGGAGAAGAACTTGTCGCCGCCGAATGTCCAGTCCTGCTCGACCAGCAGATACCAGTATTCGTAGGCCTGAAGGCCGGTGAACAGGATGCCCAGAACAACCGCCAGCAACAGACCGTTCTGCAGGTCTTTGCGGTTGTTTTCATGGACCAGTGCGTGGTGCGCCCATGTCACGGCCATGCCGGAACACAGCAGAACGAGAGTGTTAATCAGCGGAAGGTGAAACGCATCAACCTGATAGAACTCGGGGGCAACATATGTTGTGCCCGCATATTCGTTCATGGGATAAAGCGTGTGCTTGAAGAATGACCAGAACCATGCGGCGAAGAACATCACTTCCGACATGATGAACATGATGAAACCGTAGCGCAGGCCGATCCGGACAACCGGTGTGTGATCACCTGCGTTGCTTTCAGCAACAACTTCCGACCACCATGCGAACATGACGTAGAGAACAGCCGCAAGGCCGATCAGGAACATGTATGGCCCTGATCCGTGCATCCAGATGACGGCACCAAACAGCATGATGAAAGCGCCCAATCCGGACATAAGCGGCCAGATTGATGGTGGCAAAATATGGTAGTCGTGGTTCTTTGCATGCGCCATGTGGTGCGTTCCCTATAGGCTGGTCTTTAGTTGTTTTGTATGGCGTCTTGTGACGCGGGTGTCAAAGCTTGCGGTGCAAGTGAGGCTTGGATTTCCTCTTCCGGCAGGTCGATTTCGTAGAAGGTATAGCTCAGGGTGATCGTATGCACGTACTGCCCTTCGCGGTCATCCACGATGGCGGGGTCCACAAAGAAGCTCACCGGCATCATCACGGTCTCGCCTGGCATCAGGACTTGCTCGGTGAAACAGAAGCATTCGATCTTGTCGAAAAACGCACCCGCCTCGTAAGGGGTGACGTTGTAGGCCGCCTGCCCCGCAATCGGCACATCCAGCGGGTTGTGCGCCTCGTAGAACGCGAGCCCCGTTTCGCCGATACGGATTTCCATTTCGCGGACTTCAGGTTTGAAGGTCCACGGCATATCACGAGCCAAAGAGGCATCGAAGCGCACCTTGATGGTTTCATCAAGGATCACATCGCTGCCTGTTTCGGCGACATTGGTCGCGCCGCCAAACCCTGTGACACGGCAGAACCAGTCATAAAAAGGCACCGATGCCCAAGCAAGGCCGCCCATGAGGATCACGACCGAGACTGTCTGTGCCAGCGTTCTGTTTGTCCCTTGCAGGTTAGGAAACAGTTTCATTCGCCTGCCCCTTCTTCTGGAATAAGCTGTGGTCGGGCCACGTGGTCAAAACGTTCGAACTGGTTCGCGTTTCCCAGTTCAAGAACTTTCACCACAGTCAGACCAAAGATCACGGCGATAAAACCCGCCAAGATGAGCCCAAGCCCATAGTTGCGGCCTTTGCGCCGCGTATGCAGTTCGTGTTCGACATGCAGAGTCATGACCAGCCTCCAATCCCGTAAAGCCGCAGTGCTGCTTCGACGAGGAGCGCACCGAAATGCGCAAACAGATAGTAAAGAGAAACCTTGAAGACCTTGATTTCGACCTTGTGCTTGTCGGCTTCGCAGGCCGCGTCATCACGCCGCCAGATATCAAAGGCCCCTTTGAGGAACCACGCATTCATCCAGACGGCAATCGCCAGATAGAACGGTCCACCGATCGACGTGAAACCAAGTCCGATCGCGACAGGAACCAGAAACAGCGTGTAGACCAAAACATGCCGGCGCGTTGAATCCCGCCCATGGGTTTCGGTTAGCATCGGGATACCTGCGTTCCCGTAGTCCGACTTTACAAACAGGGCGAGCGCCCAGAAGTGCGGTGGTGTCCACATGAAGATCAACGCGAACATCAGCACGCTTTCGATGCTGAAGCCACCGGTCGCAACGGCCCAGCCGATCATTGGCGGGAACGCACCTGCAGCACCACCAATCACGATGTTCTGCGGTGTCGCCCGTTTAAGCCACATCGAATAGATAACAGCATAAAAGAAAATCGTGAAAAGCAGCAGGAATGCCGCGAGGAAGTTTGTCGCCAGCGCCAAAAGCACAACCGCAAATCCAGAGAGCGCAAGACCAATGCCCAGCGCTTCACCCGGTGCAACGCGCCCCGACGGAATCGGCCGTCCGGCAGTACGGCGCATGCGCGCGTCAATGTCAGCGTCCCACCACATATTCAGCGCGCCCGACGCCCCTGCGCCCACGGCGATACACAGGATTGCCACGAAGCCGATAAAAGGATGGACCGGTACGGGCGCGACAAGCAGCCCTACCAGCCCTGTGAAGACAACCAGCGACATGACACGCGGCTTCAGCAGGGCAAAGTAATCGCCCAAGTTCGCCTCATATGTGCTTTCAGATGCGCTAATGTCGCTCATGCCAAACCTTGTCTCAGGGTCGTGGATAAGATCCACCTTACGTTATGCAACAGCCGAGTGTGTAATAAGGCGGGCCCTTGACCCGCCTTACGCCTCAGGACGTCCCGGTCGCCTCAGCGAGCCAAGCGTCATATGTCTCTTGGCTGACGACTTT
>CAYZKE010000205.1:2950-6402 GCA_964478505.1 uncultured Loktanella sp. | reverse complement strand
TTCTGACGAAGTCCGCTACGCCGAAGTCTATTCAAACCTCGTGCGTGATGGTCACTGGATTGTCCTGAACCTCAATGGTGAAGCCTACCCGGACAAGCCGCCCATCTATTTTCTGCTCCTCGCAGCACTGGATCTGATTCCTGGCGTCGAGATGCCGGGGCTGATGTGGCTTGGCTCGGCTGTATCGGCGATTTTCCTGCTTTTCGCGATGCGTGCGCTGGCAAATGCCGTTGGTATCGGCCGTGCGGGGTTTGCCGCCGGAATGCTCGTGCAACTCAGCCTCTTTGGCATGGTGCTCTTGCTGCATTACGTGCGCATGGATTTGCTTTTCGTGGCCCTGATGATGGGTGGGCAGGCCTGTCTGCACCGACACTACTACAACGGGGAAGCGGCAAGACATGCCTACCTCGGCTTTGCGCTCTGCGGTCTTTCGGTGCTGGTCAAGGGTCCGCTCGGGCTTTTGTTGCCGCTGGTTGCTGTCTGGGGTGCCGCAGTCTGGGCAGGACGCGGTGCGGCGATCCTGCGGATGACGACGCTTCTGGGGTTGTTGTTGTCCGTACTGGTCATGGCGAGCTGGGCCGTTGGGATCATCATGGTCGAGGGGTGGGTGTTCTTTAGCGAACAGATCATTGGCCAGCAGGTTGTCGCACGGGCCACAGATACGTTCCACCACAGCGAACCGTTCATCTATTACTTTATCGTGCTGCCCGTTCTGCTTTTGCCTTGGACCGGCTTTGCACTGGCGCTGCCTTGGGCCCGCGTTTTGCATTGGCCGGCTGCCATGTGGAAAACCCGCCGTCAGTTGAACCCTGTTGGCATCCTCGCAATCGGTGCTTTTGCGCATTTCATGACGTTGTCGCTGCTTGATGGCAAAGTCGGGGTCTATGTCCTGCCCATCTTGGTGCAGGTGTCCTTGCTGATTGGTGCGCTCCTTGCCTCGGGCTTTGTGCCCCGCGCATGGGTTGGCGTCGCGGCGATGATGGCAATCTTCGGGGCGGCATTGATGGCATTTTCGTTCAGCGAGGAAGCCGCGGCCTATCAACTTGGCGCACTGCTTTGTGGTGGGCTTCTGGTTGTCCTCGCGGGGCTTCTGGTCTGGTTGCGCAAAGCGGGTCAGGCGGCCTTGCTGGTGCAATCGACCGTGATGGTCGGGTGGAGTCTCTTGCTTGCGGCTGTCCTGTTGCCGGGTTTGAACGAGAGCGCATCGACCCGCATCACAGCAGAGCATCTGGGCCGGCTTGCCGAGAACGGCTATACCCCTGTGGCGTATCGGACCTATCCTGGCATCTTTTCATATTATGCCGGTCGCGATGTCGTACAGATTGATAACCGAAATGACCTGGCGGCACTGATTGCATCAGGCAGCGCGATTGTCATCGCAGGGCGCAAGCGCCATCTAGACGAACTTGATCTGACGGGTTTTGAGCTGCTTGACAGCCGCGAGATCAATGGGGCCGGTGGCCGCTACGAGGTTGTCAGCCGGAGCACGCGGCAATCCAACTAATGCTGCTGATGCAAGCATCCGCAAGCGATGTGCGTAAAGGGGCGACAAAGATGCAGCGCAGGCGGCGGGCTTTGTCTTGCTGTGCTGGTTTATGCGATGTTCAATGTTGCCGTGTCGTGCCATCTATGGCATGAGACATCAAACAAACTGAACGAAAGAGTTTAGATCGTGACTGACTATACCTCCCGCCGCACAATGATGGTCGATACGCAGGTACGACCTTCTGATGTAACGAAGTTCCCAATCATTGATGCAATGCTGTCTGTTCCGCGCGAGGCATTTGTGCCGGACGGCAAGCGCGAAGCGGCCTATGTCGGTGAGAATCTTGAAATCGGTGGTGGTCGTGTGCTGCTTGAACCGCGCACCTTGGCAAAAATGATTGACGCGCTGGATATCCAGCCAGGGCACGTCATACTGGATATCGCCTGTGGTCTTGGATATTCGACGGCTGTTTTGTCCCACATGTGCGACTTTGTCGTGGCGATTGAGGATGACGAGGCGCGCGCCGAAGAGGCGCAGTCGCTTCTGTCGGGGCAGGGTGTTGACAATGCGGCGGTGATGTTTGGCGCATTGGCTGACGGTGCCGCCAAATCCGGACCCTACGATGTCATTATCCTGCAAGGTGGCGCAGAGCAGGTGCCTGCCGCGCTCTTGGACCAGTTGCGCGAAGGCGGCCGGATTGCCGCTGTCTTTGCGGAAGGGACGCTTGGCGTCGTGCGCATCGGTCATAAGATTGACGGCAATGTAAACTGGCGCTTTTCGTTCAATGCCAGCGCGCCGGTGTTGAAGGGTTTTGAGAAAGACCGCGCTTTTGCACTTTAATAAGTGATCGGTCGCGTGGGCCATTACGTAATTACTTTAAAGCTTTGGAGTTTCGCATGATGAGACGTAAGGGACTGGCCGTTGTCGCGATTGCACTGACATTCATCGGCGCACCCGCATTGAAGGCTGATACTCTGGCTGACGCATTGGCCGCGGCATACAACAACTCGGGCCTGCTTGAGCAGAACCGCGCTCTGTTGCGCGCCGCTGACGAAGGTGTGGCCCAATCAGTTGCGGCAACCTTACCTGTCATCAACTGGTCGGTTTCGGCCACCAGAAGGCGCGTGGAAGTGCCGGTGGTGACGACAACTGACTCGATTCTGGCGCAGGTTTCGGGCGATGTAACGCTGTTTGATTTCGGTGTCGGGCGGCTTGGGGTCGAGGCGCAGAAGGAAGTGGTGCTTGGCACACGGCAATCCTTGCGCGGCGTTGAGCAGGACGTGCTTTTGCGTGCTGTGCAAGCTTATATGAATGTCCTGAGTGCGAGCGAATTTGTTCAGTTGCGCCAGAACAACGTGCGCCTGATCACGCAAGAATTCCGCGCCGCTCAGGACCGGTTTGAAGTCGGCGAGGTGACAAGAACCGATGTCGCACTTGCTGAGGCGCGTCTTGCTGCCGCACGCAGCCTTTTGGCCGGAGCGCAAGGTGATCTGGCGCGTGCCGCCGAGGAATATCAGGCGGCAATCGGGCGCGCGCCAGCGGGTGCGCGGGCGGTCAGCCCTGCGCCTGTGTCGCGCACGCTTGACGATGCCAAGGCTTTTGCCGTGCGCAACCACCCCAGCGTGCTTGAAGCACAGCACTCCGTTGCCGCTGCAGAGATCAACATCCGTCGTGCCGAATCTGCCACGCGGCCTTCGGTTTCATTAAGCGGTTCAGTCGGCACGGACGACGAAGCGAATACTTCGGCCCAAGTGGGCCTGAGCATTGGCGGCCCGATCTATCGCGGTGGCCAGATCCTGAGCCAGTTCCGTCAAGTGCAGGCCAACCGCGATGCGGCCCGTTCAGGGTTGCACCTGCGTGTGATGGCTGTTGAGCAGGAAGTTGGCAACGCCTTTGCGTCACTGCAGGTGGCGCAGGCATCGCGGCAGGCATCAGAACAGCAGATCAGGGCGGCCAGCGTTGCGTT
>CAYZKE010000205.1:1231-2850 GCA_964478505.1 uncultured Loktanella sp. | reverse complement strand
ATTGGAAAAGAATAATCGCAGAGTTGTTCGAGGCATCTGCCTTCGCTAAAATCCTGCAACTGGGGCAAGTTCGGGATAGGCTGGATGTCAAGAATGGCGCATGATGAAGACATTGATGACCTCGTATCGTCAGTGCGTGATTTTGTCTCGCATAAAGAGCCGCAACGGTCGCGGTCACGCATCCTGTTGGACCGTCTTATCCTTACGCCTGACCTGCGTGTCGATGACGGCAATCTGCCGGAAAGCCCAACAAATGTGGCCCGGAATGGTGCACCATCGAACGTGGGGGTCAGGAACCTGCCGCCGGTCAAGACCTATGACAATGCGGGTCTGGAAGCCACGATTGCAGAACTGGAGGCCGCAGTCACGGCCCAGTTCGATGACTGGGAGGCCGACGAGGGCGAGTGCTTTGCCAAGGCGGCATGGGCTGCCAGCGCCTTCCAGAAGCCCCAGAATGATTCGTTGAAAGTGACCGATCCAGAGCCACCTTTCGTGCATTCGGAACGGCAAACTGATGCGGTTGCGCCACAGTCCTTGCAGCCGGCGATGACTTCGCAAGCCGCAGTTGAAGCGACGAAAGATGCGGTGGTAGCCACTGTGATGTCCGGTCTTGATGAAGAGGCACTGCGACGTCTCGTGGCCGAAATTGTCCATGAAGAACTGGGCGGAGAGCTTGGCGAACGGATCACCCGCAATGTGCGCAAACTGGTCCGCCGCGAGATCAACCGCGTTCTGACCAGCCGTGAAATGGGTCAAGGTTAATGCGCCAAGCCAAGTAGCGCGTCAATATCCATGTGGGTTTCCAGATGGTCGGCCAGTGCATCGAGCGTGTCTGTCACGCTTTGCGCATAATCATGATGCGTCACGGGTTTGCCGATATCCGCCAGAAACGCCGCGCGGAAAGCATCCGCCGCGAACAACCCATGCAGATAGCACCCCATCACCCGCCCGTCAGGGGATGCCGCCCCTTCACCGCGCCCATCCAGAGACAGCCATGCGCGTGTGCAGTCGGGGCCGTCCGTCTGGCCGATGTGAATCTCATAGCCGCTGACCTTGTCCCCGCTGGGCATATAAGAGGCGTTTGACAGGGCTAGCCGTTTTTGCGGAGCCATCACAGTGCGAACATCCAAAAGGCCCAAACCGCTGACGTGTGAAGGGGGGCCTTCGATCCCGTCGTCGTCGATAATCTCTTTGCCCAGCATCTGGTAGCCGCCACAAATGCCCAAGACATGCCCGCCGCGTCGGACATGGGCCTGCAAGTCAATGTCCCATCCTTGCGTGCGGAAGTGGGCGAGATCGGCAATCGTGGATTTGGACCCTGGAATGATGACAAGATCCGCATCACCGGGAAGGGGGCGGCCTGCCTCGATGATCTCTACGGTCACATCAGGCGTCGCGGTAAGCGGGTCAAGGTCATCAAAATTCGCGATACGGTTCAGGCGTGGTACAGCTATCTTGATGGCACCGCCTTTGCGGCTGGCGATGTCCATCACGTCTTCGGCAGGCAGTTTCCACGCATCCGCAAACCATGGCACAATGCCGAGGGGTGTCCACTCTGTACGCGCGGCGATTATGTCCATACCTGCGGCAAAGAGCGTGGGATCACCGCGGAATTTATT
>CAYZKE010000205.1:0-1131 GCA_964478505.1 uncultured Loktanella sp. | reverse complement strand
TGCAACGCCTGCGCGCGCCCGATCTCGCCGCCATCTGCGGTGACGGCTGCGTTGTTGGACATGTTCTGCGGTTTGAACGGGGCGACAGACATGCCGCGTTTGACACAGGCCCGCGCGATGCCCGCCACAAGCATGGATTTGCCCACGTTCGAGCCAGCCCCCTGGATCATGATCGCTCTGGTCATCGGTGCTCCTTTGGCTAACTTCATAGGGGCGCAAGGGGCGCGGGGAAAGAGCATGAACACACCAGCGCATCTGATTTTCGGACTAACCGCCTTTGGCAAGGCGGGGCGGCCTGCAATCACAGGGGCCGCTTTTGCTGGCGCCTTGATCCCTGACCTGTCGCTTTACGTGCTGGCGGGTTGGCACCTGCTTCTTTTGCGTACATCGCCCGATATCGTTTTTGGCCAGCTTTACTATTCGGCCGCGTGGCAAAGCATCTTCCGGATCGACAATTCCTTTATCATCTGGGGGATCGCACTCGCATTTGCGGGGCTCTACCGCGCACCGGTGTTGATCGCGCTCTGTGGCGCTGCGCTGCTGCATCTCGGGTTTGATTTTTTGCTGCACAACGATGACGCGCGCGCGCATTTCTGGCCCTTGAGCAATTGGGTCTTTCAGAGCCCCGTAAGCTATTGGGATCCACAGCACTACGGCAATATCGCGGGGGCGGTTGAGGTGGCCTTGTCACTGTTGTGTTGCGGTATTCTTTGGCGACGCTATCGGGGCCCTTGGATGCGCGGATTGATTGCACTGCTGGGTGTGAGTGAATTCGCACCCTTTGTTCTTTTCGCGATTATGTTTGCAGGACCGTAAACAAAAAACGCGGCCCATTGGGCCGCGTCTTTAACGCAAAACTGCTGCTCTAAACCTAGGCAGCACGTGCCTCTTGCTCGGCTGCATTGCGGCGTTCGCTTTCTTCGCGTGACAGTGCAACGGATGTCCGCACACCTTTACCCACGAATTCCATCAAACCGCTTACAACCCGCTCGTTCGGGTCGATACCTGCACATGACAATACTTCACGTCCATCACGTGAACGCGCCCAACGCGCAATCTGCTCTGGACCATTTCCATATTTCTTGTCATCTGCAATAGCATCGTCGAGAGCTGCCAGTACCACGGCAGCAA
>CAYZKE010000204.1:3677-6413 GCA_964478505.1 uncultured Loktanella sp. | reverse complement strand
GCTGCGCGACGCCGCACTCACGGCTTCGGACACTACCCGCGGGCCTTGTTCTGTCGACGTCCGGCGCAGCAAAGTTGGTGTGACGCGCGTTCCGCCGTTCAAGAGCGACGCATATCCCGCCGCCAGATGGACCGGCGAAGAAGACAGACCGTGGCCGTAAGAAATGGTCATCGTCGAAATCTCGGACCAGTTGGGCGGCAGCAAGGGGCGACCGGTTGGGGCCTCGATCATTTCCAGCGGTGTTGGTTCCAGAAATCCAAGCGAATCCAGAAATGCGCGCTGACGTTCGGCGCCAATCTGCATCGCGATCCGCGCCGTCCCGATGTTCGAGCTCTCGACAATCACGTCCGTGGTGCTGAGCTCCGGGCCATAATCATGAAAGTCACGGATGCGGAACCGGCCCCATGTGAGGGGGCCTTGCGTGTCGATCATCGTATTGGCGTTCACAAGGCCAAGCTCCATTGCTTGGGCGGTCGTGAATATCTTGAAGACCGAGCCAAGCTCGTAAACGCCCTGCACTGCACGGTTAAACAAAGGGCTGTCCGATTGGTCACCTGTTGTCAGGACACGCGGGCGGTTGTTGGGGTCAAAGTCGGGCAATGAGACCATCGAAATGATCTCTCCAGTGTGGATATCCATTAAGACCGACGCAGCCCCTTTGGCATTCATGATCGACATGCCACCTGCAAGCACCTGCTCGGCTGCGGCTTGCACTGTCAGATCAAGCGACAATTGCAGCGGCGCACCTTCGTTTGCAGGATCACGCAAATAGCTGTCGAACTGGCGTTCAACCCCGGCCACACCGATGACTTCGGCACTGGCGACACCTTCACGGCCATAGCTGGCACCACCTAGAATATGTGCAGCCAGCGGGCCGTTGGGATAAAGCCGCATTTCACGCGGTCCGAAAAGCAGACCGGGCGAACCAATATCATGCACAGCCTGCATCTGCTCGGGGCTGATCTGGCGCCTGATCCACAGGAAACGGCGGTCGCCCTGGAAATCCTTGAGCAGTTCTTCTTCATCAAGTTCAGGGAAAATCTCGGCCAGACCTTTGGCGGCATTGACTGGATCAATCATGTCACGCGGGTGCGCGTAAAGCGAATGGGTCTGCAGGTTCGTGGCCAGAATGCGCCCGTTTCTGTCAACAATATCAGAGCGCTGACCGATAATCGGGTTACCAACGGCCGAGGCGCGCGGCTCTTCCGGCACAGACGATGCCAAAGTCCCCATCCGCAGGCCGATCACCCCGAAGGCACAGAAAAACGCAAGCCCCAGAACCAGCAGACGGCCTTCGGCGCGGTGGCGCTGTTTGTCAGCCATCGCCTCATGCCGGCGGGCGCGGTTTTCGGCTTCGATCGCGTCGGGGTTTTCGCCCCGTGCACGGGCATTGAGGATACGGGCCAGCGGGCGAAGGGGAATACGGCTCACAGATCGTTCTCCATCGCTTTCAATTGATCATACGACAGTTCGATCGGGTTTGTGATCGGCAGGATCGGCGGCAGCGGATAGATGATCTGGTCCACGGCGCCAAAAGCATCGGGCATCAGGGGCAGCAGACCCAGACGATCAAAATTCAGATCCGCCAGATCGGCCAGACGGTCGGGACGGTTCAGATAGGCCCATTCGGCACGCAACATGCTGATACGTTCGTGTGCCGCGCCAATCTGCCCGTGCAGGTCACGCACTTCCGCGATTGCCGCCTGGGTCTTGTAATTCTCGTGATAGGCCCAAAACGCGAGCCCCATGACGGCTATAGCTGTCAAAACATAAAACAAACCCCGCACTTACCGGCCCCCTTTCTTCTTTTTCATCGGCATCCCCAAGAGCGCCGGATCAATCGCTTCGGCCGGCGCATCGGTGCGGATGGCCACGCGCAACTTGGCCGAACGCGACCGTGGGTTCTCGGCCAGTTCCTGTTCATCCGGTCCGATCGCCTTGCGCTTCTCGATGCGCCAAGCAGGTGTCACCTGTTCCGTTTCTGGTGCATAACGGTTTGCATTGGCCGTATTGCCGGAACGTGCCTGCAAGAACCGTTTCACCATGCGGTCTTCGACGGAATGAAAGGTGACAACGGCCAGCTGGCCACCGGGTTTCAAGGCGCGTTCAGCAGCCATCAGGCCTTCGGCCAATTCGCCGTATTCGTTGTTCACCGCAATGCGCAGCGCCTGAAAGGTGCGAGTCGCGGGATGTGATTGGCCTGGTTTTGCCCGCGGCAGACAGCCCTCAACGATCTTGGCCAGTTGTAGTGTTGTCGTCAGCGGGCGCGCTGCAACAATCGCCTTGGCGATCCGCCGGGATGCGCGCTCTTCGCCGTAAAGATAGATGATGTCCGCCAACTCGGCTTCATCAGCCGAATTGCACAGATCAGCGGCAGAAGGCCCGTCCTGGGACATCCGCATATCAAGCGGCCCATCACGCATAAAGGAAAAGCCGCGCTCGGCCAGATCAAGCTGCATGGAACTGACCCCGAGATCGAGCACGACACCATCGAGATCGGTGCCATATTCATCCAGTTTCGAAAAGACGCCCGCGACCGTTTCAATCCGGTCGCCATAGTCGCCGATCCAGTCCGCAGCCATCTCGAATGCCAGTGGGTCACGGTCTACACCGATGACTTTATCCGCCCCCGCTGCCAGCAATGCGCGCGTATAACCACCGTTGCCAAATGTACCATCCAGCCAGACCCCGGAAACAGGCGAGACCGCTGCAATGAGCGGTCTGATCAGTACGGGG
>CAYZKE010000204.1:0-3577 GCA_964478505.1 uncultured Loktanella sp. | reverse complement strand
CCAGACCCCGGAAACAGGCGAGACCGCTGCAATGAGCGGTCTGATCAGTACGGGGATATGCGGTGATTTTTCAGCGGCAGCAGACATGGGTCATTCATCCAATAGGATGAGCGGGTCAAAGTCTTCCCCCTGCCCGTCCAGCCAGCCGGTGACCCCTTCGGACACCGCGCCAAAGACGTCTGCTTTCCAGATTTCGAAATAATCACCGAGGCCCACGAACGTCAGTTCGCCATCTGTCAGACCCAGTTTTTCGCGCTGTTTGATCGGCATGACGGTGCGCCCGTCTTTATCAACGTCCAACTTGATAGACTGACCGATAATCAGAAGCGACAGCTTGCGCTTGCGTTCCGAACCGCGCGGCAAGGCCTTGATCTGTGCCGCCAGCGCGTTGAATTCATCAACCGTATAGCCCTGCAGGTTATTTTTTAGGTGATCGCCGTAAAGCAGGTACATGCGGGGAAAAAGGCCCGGAGTCCAATCAGGATCGCCCGCTTCAAGCACGCGGCGGAAATCAGCAGGGATCGACATGCGCCCCTTTCCGTCCACCTTTTGGGTGTGGGTACCTGTAAAACTCAGAACCACTGTCCCGTGCGTCCTCATCCCCCCAAAATTTGCCCTAGATGTGAAAACGGCGGATTGATCTGCTGCCACTGATCAATCCGCCGTCTCGTCCCTTACGGGAAGTCCGACTGCGCGTGCCACCTGGGGGGATGTCTGCTCGCTCACGCGCCGGATCTTGGTTCGGTAATGGCGAAGCCTGTATGAAACCTGCTTTTGCCGGTTGGGGTTCTTAAGTTGCCCCTTTGAAGTCGTGTTCGTCATTACCGTGAAACAGTTGTGGCACCAGTTGCCGCTTCGATCAACAGTTTTTTGGGATTTTATGGTACTACATGGTGTTTCAACGGTGCCCCGCGAACAACATCTGGGAGAAATTACACTCAAGCATCATATTTGTAGGCACAATTTGGTCGCCTGGCACAACATATAGTAATAAATACGTGATTTCTTTATGCTGCTAAATCTTCCGGTTTTTCCGGCTCTAAAAGCAGCTATTCAACGTCTAATCAGACAATAGAGCGATTGAGATCAGTTCAGATGACGAATCCTTGCCGGGTTTGATTCGTTGAACAAGAAGATTCCATGAAATCCCGATTTGATCCTGTCGGCGCTCGGCAGGTTCTGCTGTCTAGGAGTCTGAAGCTGATTCTGGCTGCGGCGCTCTCTTCACTCAGGCGCCGTATCAATCAGCCGTTTATGCATGACGTAGGCGTCAACAAAGCCCTGTGCCGGATGCACAAACGCATCCGGGATCGTGCCGACCGTGGTAAAGCCCAACCGATGCCACAGCCGGACAGCGCCGGTATTGCTGGCAAGAACAAAATTGAATTGCATCGCGTGGTAGCCCAGCGCGCGGGCCGCGTTCTGGCTGTGGACGCACATCTGCGCGGCCAGCCCCTGCCCGCGCGCGGCAGGTGCCACGATGTAACCGCAGTTACAGATATGCCCGCCACCTCCGGCCTGGTTTGTCTTGATATAGTAGGTGCCAATAATCCCGCGGGTGTCTTCAGCCACGAAACAGGCCGCGCCGCCCGTCCAATAACGCAGGGCATCTTCCTTGCTGATTGCAGGATCCACCGCATAAGTATCGCCTGCGCGAAAGACATCACGCAGTAGCGGCCAGATGGCATCAAAATCCGCAGCCTCGGCCCTGCGGATCATCAGGCCATGCCACCCTCGATAAAGCGGCGCGCCAAGGCACGGTAGGCATCGGCCATCGGTCCGTCGCCCGCCGCAATCGGCGTACCACCATCACCCGCAAGCCGCGTATCAAGATCAATCGGCAGCGAACCGAGGAAAGGAACCCCGATCCTTTCGGCCTCGGCCGCGACGCCACCATGACCGAATATCTGGGACTCATGCCCGCAGTTCGGGCAATGGAAGGTCGACATATTCTCGATCAACCCCAGAACCGGTGTGCCAAGGTTGTTGAACATATCGAGCGCCTTGCGCGCATCAATCAGCGCCACATCCTGCGGCGTGCTGACGACAACCGCTCCGGTCAGTTCGGTTTTCTGGCACAGTGTCAATTGCACATCACCTGTTCCGGGCGGCAGATCGACGATCAGCACGTCAAGTTCGCCCCACTGGACCTGTCCCAGCATCTGCTGCAAAGCCCCCATCAACATCGGTCCGCGCCAGACAACAGCCTTTCCTTCCTCCAGCATCAGACCAATGGACATCATCGTGACGCCATGCGCCTGCAGCGGAATGATGGTCTTGCCATCCGGACTGCCGGGGCGCTTGTTCACGCCCATCATGCGGGGCTGCGACGGGCCATAGATATCTGCATCCAGCAGGCCCACCCGACGCCCCTCGCGCGCAAGTGCAACCGCAAGATTGGAAGACACAGTAGATTTACCGACCCCGCCCTTACCTGAACCAATCGCCAGAATGCGATCGACACCGGACACCTTTGCAGGCCCGGCCTGCGGCGTCGGGTGGCGCCCGACCTTCAGCGAGGGCGGCGCGGCGGGTTTTGGTGCCGGACCATGCGCCGTGAGCACCACAGAGACCGTCTCCACCCCCGGCAGGCGGCGCACGATATCTTCGGCTGCGCGGCGGACCCCGTCCATTTTGGCGGCCTCGGCCGGATCGGTCGCCTCGATCACGAAACGAACGGCGCCATCCTCAATCGTCAAGGCGCGGATCATGTCGCGCGACACGAGATCCTCGCCTCCGGGCAAAGTGAGTCGGGACAGAGCGCCTAAAATTTCATCGCGTGTGACAGCCATCGTAGGACCCCTGTTTCGTTTGTGTTCAAAGTCGCGCCAACATTTGGCAGGTTTGTGTCGAAGCGCAAGGGCTCGGACCTAAATGCCTAATTTTGTAACAGTTTCATAACAATAGGTCAGGATTGCTTATGCACTTGCCGCATAGCAGCATTGCAGAAAGATCTATTGTGCAACTGCAGCATAATCTTACATCTTGGTCACAACACAGCGGCAGAAGTCGCAGAGCAAACAGAAAATAGAGTAGTAAAATGTCCGTTCGTACCGAAACATTCTTTGCTGGCACGTCTTTGAGTGAGCGTATCGCTTCATTCCGCGCCCAGCTGGCAGACAAAGCAGCCAAGCGTCGCGTTTACCACCAAACGCTGAGCGAACTGCAGAGCCTGACAAACCGCGATTTGGCCGATCTAGGCATGTCGCGCAGCATGATCCAATCCGTCGCCTACGAGGCGGCCTACGGAAAGTAATTCACGCATTCGGGTCTGTCACCTCCTCCCTTTAGGCAGATCTGGACCACGGCCCATCGCTTCACCTCCTCCCGAGGCTTTGGGTCAGCAATAAGGTGGCGGCATCCACCTCCTCCCGGGTGCCGCCGCTTTATCACACCAGTTTCGGAACCGCCCATCCTCCTCCCGGGTGGAACCGATGATACCGCAGGCCGCGCTCACCTCCTCCCGAGCAACGCCAGCGAGGACGCGCCTTGCTTCTTCTCCTCCCGAGACGCAAGGAGGCGCTGATAAATAAAGACGGTCATGTCCACCTCCTCCCGGGCATGGCCGTTTTTTTAT
>CAYZKE010000203.1:0-6417 GCA_964478505.1 uncultured Loktanella sp. | reverse complement strand
GACAATCTGGAAGGTTTCAAAGGCCGCGCGACCCGTGATAACTGGGTCGAACAGGCAAAGACTCTTGCCGCTGGCGGAGAAACCGAATTCTCCAAGAAGGTCGACAAGGGCGGCGTTTACTAAGGCAACGACAAACCCATGGCCCAACACGGAAACACCTCTGAAAGCCGCGCGGGACAACGCGTCGCGTTGATTGTTGCGGCGACAGGTGTTTTCTGGGTCTTGGCCAATCTGATTGGCGCCGAATATGACTGGCCGAACCGTTTGCGGGCCCTTTTTGACCTTGCAGCGCTCGCCGGTTTCGGGTTTGCCCTGTGGCAGACCTACCAACTCTGGCGTGCGCGCCAAAAAGACAAGGGCGATAGCTGATGCTCAAAGATGAGAACCGGATTTTCACGAACCTTTACGGGATGCATGACCGCACGCTGAAAGGCGCGCAGGCGCGGGGCCATTGGGATGGTACTGCGGAGATCATCAAGAAGGGCCGGGATTGGATCATCAATGAAATGAAAGCCTCGGGTCTGCGTGGCCGGGGCGGGGCAGGGTTCCCGACCGGCCTGAAATGGTCCTTCATGCCCAAGGAAAGCGATGGACGTCCGGCCTATCTGGTGGTCAACGCTGACGAATCCGAGCCCGGCACATGCAAAGACCGCGAAATCATGCGTCACGACCCGCACACATTGGTTGAGGGGTGCTTGATTGCGTCTTTCGCGATGAATGCGAATGCCTGCTATATCTACATCCGTGGCGAATATATCCGCGAGAAAGAGGCGCTGCAGGCGGCGATTGATGAATGCTACGCTGCAGGTCTGGTGGGTAAGAATGCGGCGAAATCCGGCTGGGATTTCGATATTTACCTGACCCACGGTGCCGGTGCCTATATCTGCGGCGAAGAAACGGCGCTTTTGGAAAGCCTTGAAGGCAAAAAGGGCATGCCGCGCATGAAGCCGCCGTTCCCTGCGGGTGCGGGTCTTTACGGCTGCCCGACCACGGTAAACAACGTGGAGTCCATCGCGGTGGTGCCGACGATCCTGCGCCGTGGTGGTGGCTGGTTTGCAAGCATGGGCCGCCCGAATAACGCGGGCACAAAGCTGTTTGCGATTTCGGGCCACGTGAACAACCCCTGCGTTGTCGAAGAGGAAATGTCGATTTCCTTTGAAGAGCTCATTGAAAAGCACTGCGGCGGTATTCGTGGCGGCTGGGATAACCTCAAGGCGGTTATTCCGGGCGGCTCATCCGTGCCATGTGTGCGCGGCGAGAACATGCGCGACGCTGTCATGGATTTTGATGCGCTCAAGGAAAAGGGATCCTCGCTTGGCACCGCTGCGGTGATCGTGATGGATAATTCGACCGATATGATCAAAGCGATCTGGCGTTTGTCCAAGTTTTACAAGCACGAAAGCTGCGGCCAGTGTACGCCCTGCCGTGAAGGCACCGGCTGGATGATGCGCGTGATGGCCCGCTTGGTCGAAGGCAACGCAAGCGTGGAGGAGATCGACATGTTGCTTGACGTGACAAAGCAGGTCGAAGGGCATACCATTTGCGCGCTGGGTGATGCGGCCGCATGGCCGATCCAAGGCTTGATCAAGAACTTCCGGGACGAAATCGAGGACCGGATCAAACACAAACGTTTGGCAGGGATGGCAGCAGAATGATGACACGTGGATTGATGATAGGTGCCGCTTTGGCACTGGCCGCTTGTACAACCGGCGGGCGGAATCTGGATGATCCTGCGGTGCAAAAGCTGTTCAACATGTCGACGCCGCAGTATTATGCAAACCTGACGCTGGCCAACCGGATCGCACAGAACTGTGCGCGCTATAGCTATGATGCGGCACTTGATTCTGCGTTGAACGAGGCTCGCAACGAAGTGGGTCGCGGGTCTTTGTCCGCAAACAGCCAGCGCGCGGGCATCGAATTGGAAACTGACGTCAGCCAGCGCAGTTTTCAGGTCAAGCATGGCGTGGATATCACATCAGATGACCTCTGCGCTGCAGGGGACGCCGAGGTACTTGAAGGCTCAGGCATCAGCGCGCTGCTGATCCCCGCCTAAACCTTTATGACGTTTCGGAATTTTCTTGACGGGGCCGCGAGCTTTTGCGCGGTCCTTGTCACGTCTGGCGTTTGCTTTTTGCCCGCGTGGTTTACTGTTACAGCTGTGCAGGCTGACATAGCGCCCGTTTGGGCCTATGCGGCGGCAGGTGCTTTGGCGCTTGTCGGGGTGATCCTGACACTGGCGTTTTTGCGCAAGGGGATCGCAGGTATTGCGCCGACAAGGCAACAGCGGCGGTAATGTAAGGTGGGTTTCAACCCACCCGCCCAGAAAGGACCAGCAGATGCACCTTGCCGAGTTGAACATAGGTCGCCTGATTGCCCCCACGGATGATCCGCGCGTGGCCGAGTTTATGAACAACCTTGATCTGATCAACGGACTGGGCAAGCGCATGCCGGGGTTTGTGTGGATGATGGAAGGTTCGGGTGAGCCGGGCAAGGGCAACACCGAGGCGCATCTGGAAGGTGATCCGCAGTTTGTAGCCAATCTGTCGGTTTGGGAAACGCCCGCACAATTGCGGACCTATGTCTTTGATACACTGCACGCCAGATTCATGAATCGCAGCAAGGAATGGTTCGAAACGCTGGTACAGATGCATTTTGTGATGTGGTGGGTGCCTGAAGGGACGCAACCGACACTCGACCAAGCAATGGCCAAGCTGCACTACCGGCAGACCCATGGCGATAGCGAAGAGGCTTTTGGCTGGGATTGGGTGCGCGCCAAGGGCCTGACGTGAACAGCCGATTGCAAAATATAATTGGATCAATAACTTAACACTATTGCGCTTCCCATGGCAGGCGTGAATATTCCGATGTCAAAGCCCTGATATTGAATAACGCCGCCCGAAAGATGATCTGTACTGCAAACAATGTGATGCATCAGGTGTCGCAGAGGAGATCGAGAATGAAAAAATTTGCCCTTGGTACCGTTATGGCCCTCGCGACGGTTCTGTCTGGTGGTCATGCGTCGGCGCAAACCGCGCTCAAAGATGTGGCACATGTGCGTGACGGCATTATTGCGGTCGGTATGGCCTATGAGATTTCCGAGCAATGCGACAGTATCCGCGCGCGCCTGTTTCGCGGATACAGCTATCTGCAATCCCTGCGCGGCCATGCCAGCAGCCTTGGCTTTTCTGATGAAGAGATTGACGCCTACATCAATGACGACGCGGAAAAAGACCGGCTAGAGGGCATAGCACGGGCGCAATTGGTCGCTCTTGGGGCCGTTGCGGATGATTCCGACAGCTATTGCGCCGTTGGGCGTGCCCAAATTGCTGCAAATACGCGCGTAGGTTGGCTCTTGCGCTAAGACTTTGCTGCAAGTGCGAAAAGTGATCGTTTTTTTGTCAATCTGACTGGCATCGCGTGGCCTGTCGCGTTAGAACGCGGGGCAACGCGCCTTGTCCCCTGCGGCCAAAGGCGCATGAGGGAACACATAGGACACGCCATGTCTGATCTGCGCAAAGTCATCATTGATGGAAATGAGGTCGAAGTTGACGGGGCTATGACCCTGATACAGGCCTGTGAAGAGGCGGGGATCGAAATCCCGCGTTTTTGCTATCATGAGCGGCTTTCCATCGCGGGCAATTGCCGCATGTGTCTGGTCGAGGTTGTGGGCGGCCCACCAAAACCTGCCGCCTCTTGCGCGATGCAGGTCAAGGATTTGCGCCCCGGTCCCGAAGGCCAGCCGCCTGTCGTGAAAACCAACTCGCCCATGGTGAAAAAGGCCCGCGAAGGCGTGATGGAGTTTTTGCTGATCAACCACCCGCTAGATTGCCCGATTTGCGACCAAGGCGGCGAGTGTGACCTGCAGGATCAGGCCATGGCTTACGGCGTCGATTTCAGCCGTTTCCGCGAGCCCAAGCGCGCGACCGAAGATTTGGACCTTGGTCCGTTGGTCGAAACCCATATGACCCGCTGCATTTCCTGCACCCGCTGCGTGCGCTTTACGACCGAGGTCGCCGGTATTCACCAGATGGGCCAGACAGGGCGCGGTGAGGATGCCGAGATTACGTCTTATCTGGGTGAAACGCTCGATTCGAACATGCAGGGCAACATTATTGATTTGTGCCCCGTTGGTGCGTTGGTGTCGAAACCCTACGCCTTTACTGCCCGTCCTTGGGAGCTGACCAAGACCGAATCCATTGATGTGATGGATGCGCTTGGGTCCAACATCCGCGTGGATACCAAAGGTCGTGAAGTGATGCGGTTCTTGCCGCGCAACCATGACGGCGTGAACGAAGAGTGGATTTCCGACAAGACCCGTTTCGTCTGGGACGGTCTGCGCCGCCAGCGTCTGGACACCCCTTACATCCGCGAAAACGGCAAACTGCGCAAAGCCAGTTGGCCCGAGGCGCTTGCTGCTGCCGCTGCCGCGATGAAGGGCAAAAAAATCGCGGGTCTGGTCGGTGATCTGGCGCCTGTCGAAGCCGCTTTTGCGCTCAAGCAATTGATCGAAGGGCAGGGCGGCCGCGTTGAGTGCCGCACGGATGGTGCGAAACTGTCTATTGGCAACCGCTCTGGATATGTTGGCACAGCCGCGATCGAAGACATTGATAATGCCGACATGATCCTGCTGATCGGCACCAACCCGCGCGAGGAAGCGCCGGTTTTGAATGCGCGTATCCGTAAGGCGTGGTCACGTGGGGCGCATGTCGCACGGATCGGGACAAATGATGATCTGACCTATGATGTGGTGCAGATTGGTGCAGGCCGCGATGATCTGGTCAAACTGGCCGAGATGGATCACAGCGACAAAAAAGACAAAGCTGGCGTGATGATCGTGGGCATGGGTGCTTTGAACGAGGCCGATGGCGAAGCCGTACTTAGCCAGGCGATGAAAGCGGCCGAGGCTGCGGGAGCGAAAATCTTGATTATGCACACCGCGGCTGGCCGCGTGGGTGCCATGGATGTGGGTGCCGCAACCGAAGGCGGGCTTGAGGCCGCACTTGATGGGGCCGAAGTGATCTACAACCTCGGTGCAGACGAGGTTGAGGTCAAACCGGGTGCCTTTGTGATCTACCAAGGCAGCCATGGTGACCGTGGTGCGCACCGCGCCGATATCATCCTGCCTGCCGCTGCCTATACCGAAGAAAACGGGTTGTTCGTCAACACCGAAGGCCGCCCGCAACTGGCACTGCGTGCCAGCTTCCCGCCGGGTGAGGCCAAGGAAAACTGGGCGATCCTGCGGGCGTTGTCTGCTGAACTGGATGCGACATTGCCGTTTGACAGCATGGCGCAACTGCGTCAGGCCATTGTGGCCGCCCATCCGCATTTGGGCGGGATCGACGACGTGGCCGAGAATGCTTGGACGCCGCTTCCGGTCAAAAAGCCCGGCAAAGCGGATTTCCGCAATGCGGTGACTGACTTTTATCTGACGAACCCCATCGCCCGCGCTTCGACCTTGATGGCGGAACTCAGTGCGAACGCGAAAGCACGTAAATCCGCGCCACTGGCAGCGGAATAAGGACGACGATTATGGTTGATTTCTTTACCAACACCAACCTTGGCATCGTTCTGGTTATCCTGTTCCAGTGTTTGCTGGTCCTGGTCCCGCTGCTGGTGGCGCTTGCTTTCCTGATGTACGCCGACCGCAAGGTCTGGGCCGCGGTGCAGATGCGCAAAGGCCCCAACATGGTGGGCGCTTTCGGACTGTTGCAGTCCTTTGCGGACTTCATCAAATACATCGTCAAAGAAATCGTCGTACCTGCGGGTGCGGATAAGTTTGTTTTCTTCCTTGCCCCGATGATTGCCTTTGTTTTGGCGGTGATTTCATGGTCCGTCATTCCGTTTAACGACGGCTGGGTGTTGGCCGATATCAACGTGGCGATCCTGTATATCTTCGCGATCGGCTCGCTTGAGGTGTACGGCGTGATCATGGGCGGTTGGGCGTCCAACTCGAAATACCCGTTCCTTGGGTCGTTGCGCTTTGGCGATATCGTTGCGGCGCAAGACGGGAACGCCGGCCTGTTCAACTGGTTCTGGGTTGCGCATTTCCCGATGCTGTTTTTGTTCTTTATCAGCGCCTTGGCTGAAACCAACCGTCCACCGTTCGATCTGCCCGAAGCAGAATCAGAGCTGGTGGCGGGCTATCAGGTGGAATATTCGTCCACGCCATTCCTGCTGTTTATGATCGGTGAACTGATGGCCGTTGTGCTGATGTGCGCACTGATCTCGCTGCTGTTCTTTGGCGGCTGGCTGTCGCCTGTACCGTTCCTGCCGGATGGCATCCTGTGGATGGTGCTGAAGATGGCGATGGTCTTCTTCATGTTCGCGATGGTCAAGGCGATCACACCGCGTTACCGCTACGACCAACTGATGCGGATCGGCTGGAAGGTCTTCCTGCCGATGTCGCTGGGCTGGGTC
>CAYZKE010000202.1:0-6430 GCA_964478505.1 uncultured Loktanella sp. | reverse complement strand
CCGCCCCATGCGCTGACGACAGCAATGCCGACCGCGATGCCCCAGAAGATGGCTGACCGGTCCTGCCGCAATGTGCGCGCGCTCAGCGCAAAGGCAACCAGCAACGCGCCGATCACAAGGCCGATCAATGCCACCGATATGCCGGTCACCGCGCCCAATGTATGGGCTATGCCGCTTGGAATTGCGGCAGGCGGGGTGGGGGGGAAGATTTCCACACGGATCCATGCCAGCGGGCCGGAGAGTGTGACATAGGCGCTGATGCCCATCACCAGTACGATCACGAAAGACCGCAGATCGCCACCGCCGAGCCGTGCAAGCGCGCCATAGCCGCAGTTTCCGGCCATGGCCATGCCGTAGCCGAAAAGACCACCCCCGAGGATGCTGGCAAGCGGTGACCATTGTTGTGACAGATAGAAAGACTTGGCTGGGTCGAAAAGACCGAATGCCAGCAGGCCGAAACTGCCAACCACGGCTGTTCCGATGGCCAGAATCCACATCCTCAGGCGTTTGTCATTGTTGCCGTAAAGATAGTCTTCGATTGCACCCAATGTGCAGAACCGGCCCAGCCTTGCTGCAAGCCCGAGTAATACGCCACCGAACAGCCCCACGGCTGCTGCGACGTTCGCCTCTCCCAATGCATCGAGCAATGGCCGTTCCTCCCTGTTCGTCAGTCGAATTGAACGGGAGGTGGCTAAGCCTCAGTCCGTCTTGCAGAACAATTCGTAGACAAGACCGATGATCTTGCGAGATTTGTCATCCGTCAAGCTATAGTAGATTGTTTTGCCTTCACGGCGGGGCGTGACCAGCCCTTCGAGCCGCAACCGACCCAGTTGCTGGGATACGGCGGCCTGGCGTGCCGAGAGCAGTTCTTCGAGTTCTGTGACTGATTTTTCACCAGTTGCGAGGTGGCACAGGATCATCAGGCGGCCTTCGTGACTGATCGCTTTGAGATAATTCGTCGCGATTGTCGCGTTGTCCATCATCTCGTCCAAGCGAGCGTCATCAACGTCAGTATCAAAAACCGGAAGTGTCATAAGCCTTGGAGCCTCACGCGAATCTTTCTGTTCAGGTCAAATCGTCTGCGCCTGTAATTGGGCTTTTGCCGCCAAATTGCTACCTCTGAGCGCGGGCAAAACGCGGTTTTTTCGCCTATTTTTCTGATTTTGCAAGAAATACACCCTCTTGCTCGAGCATTTGCCCCAAAAGTCCCCAGAAAAAATCATCGCCCGGATAGCCCTCGATCCGGTTTGTTTCGATACCTTCGACCAGCAGGACAAACGTCGGGGTATAATTGATCCGCCGCGCAAGCACGATGTCGGAAGGCATCGGATCAAGCAGATTGACACGGCGCAGCGGGGCGGCGGCACCTTCGTCTGTTTTGGGGTATATGGGACCAATTTCTTCGTTCCACCGAGCGCACCAAAGACAGCCCGGTTCTTCGGCCATCATCAATTGCAACTCTGCCCGTGCAGAGGCCGCAGACATCAGGGTCACTGCAAAGGCAGCAACTGCGAGGCGGATAATAAAACTAGCTTTCATCTTAAACATTCAATAATTCTAATATGAATCATGCGTGCAATCAAGGAAAACAACATATGCTGGACGTGAGCTTTTTTGGTGCTGCGGTGGCTGGGCTTTTGTCATTCTTTACGCCCTGCGTTTTGCCGATGGTGCCGTTCTACCTTTGCTATATGGCCGGTACATCAATGTCCGAGTTGCGTTCTGACGATGCAATTAGCCCGTCTGTGCAACGCAGGCTGATTGTTTCTGCGGTATTTTTCGCTTTTGGTGTCACAACCATCTTTGTGCTCTTGGGTATGGGCGCGACCGCGGTGGGGCAGGCCTTTGGCATGTGGCGCGACACCTTGCGCTATGTGGCGGCCGGGGTGTTGTTGGTCTTTGGCTTGCATTTTCTGGGCGTTATCCGCGTGCCGCTGCTTTACCGCGAAGCCAAGATTGAAAGCACGGCAGAACCGACAACGATCATTGGTGCCTACGTTATGGGTTTGGCTTTCGGCTTTGGCTGGACGCCCTGCGTTGGCCCCGCACTTGCGGCGATCCTGATGGTCGCCAGCGGGATGGGTGACATCTGGCGCGGTGGCTTGCTCTTGCTGGTTTACGGCCTTGCAATGACCGCGCCCTTCGTTGTCGCGGCCTTTTTCGCCCGCCCGTTCCTGAGCTGGCTTCAGCGCAACCGCAAATATCTTGCCCATGTTGAACGCGTCATGGGTGTGATGCTGATCATCTTTGCGGTGCTGATCGGAACCAATTCGGTCAATTACATCGCCCAATGGATGATCGAAGTAATGCCTGCATTTACCAACCTAGGATAAAGGAAGTGATCATGATTTTTCGCCGTTTTCTCGCTCTTGCAGCGCTTGTTCTGGCTTTCCCGGCTTTCGCCACGCCTTTGGGTGACGATGGTCTGCATAAGGCCGATTGGATGCATGACACCTTCAAGGATCTGCGCGAGGACCTTGCCGAGGCGAATGCCGAAGGCAAGCGCCTGCTGGTCATTATCGAGCAGCGCGGTTGCATCTATTGCACCAAAATGCATGAAGAGGTTTTCCCAACCCCCGAAATTTCTGCGATGCTGAATGAGGAATTCTTCGTCATCCAGATCAACATGTTCGGCGATGTCGAAGTGACGGATTTTGACGGCACTACCTTGCCCGAAAAGGATATGGTCCGCCGCTGGAATGCACTGTTCACGCCGACAATGATGTTTTTCCCCCAAGCCGTGGAAGAAGGCCAGATCGCGACCCAGGCGGCCGTGGCTGTCATGCCAGGGGCTTTTGGGCGCTGGACTACGTTGAACTTGCTCAATTGGATCAATGATGAAGGCTATCTCGGTGATGAACCCTTCCAGAAGTACCATGCGAGGATCATTCAAGAGCAGGGAATTAGTGAATAAAATCAAATGATTGAGCGCAAACATTCAAATAACTGATTTTATTGTTGCGATTCTCACATTCCGTAGTCTACGGTATACAAAACACGTTTGTGATCCAGGGAGGGACCATGAAGCAGATTCTTAGCGCAGGTGTCGCGATAGCCATAGCGACCGTCGGGTTTGCCGAAGGCATGTTGCCGGATGATGTCGTTTATAGCGAATATGGTGAAGTTGAAGCGTCCTTGTCCGGTCAGCCTGGCGACGCAGCAGCAGGTCTCGAAATTATGGTTTCGCGTGGCAAAGGCAATTGCATCGCCTGTCACCAAGTGACAGCTTTGGAAGAGTATCCGTTCCACGGAGAAGTCGGTCCAACGCTCGATGGCGTGGGTGAGTACCGCACCGCAGCCGAGCTTCGCGGCATTATCGCGAATGCGAAAATGACCTACGAAGGCACAATTATGCCGGCGTTCTACCGCACAAGCGGGTTCAACCGCCCGGGGAACGCTTTCACCGGAAAAGCCGCAGAGGGCGAACTGTCCCCGCTGCTGACCGCTCAGGAAATCGAAGATGTGGTCGCATATCTTCAAACACTCAAAGACTGATCTGCAACTGGCAGACTTATAGGAGACCCTATGAAACTTACACGTAGACATACGCTTATGATGGCGTTCGGGTCCGCGCTCGCAGCCGTAATGCCGTTCCGTGCATTCGCTGCCGTCGAGGACAATATCGCAGCGTTCACCGGTGGTGCCGCTGTCGGAAGCGAGGGCATCACGTTGATTGCTCCAGAGATTGCTGAGAACGGCAACACTGTGCCGATCGAAGTGAATGCGCCAGGCGCAGAGGCGATCATCGTCTTTGCAGCAGGCAACCCGACACCTTCGGTTGCGACATTCAATTTCGGTCCGATGGCCGCATCCCAATCTGCGGCGACACGCATTCGACTTGCAGGCACGCAGGATGTCGTCGCGATCGCCCGTATGCCTGATGGCAGCTTTGTGCAGGCCAGTCAGGAAGTAAAAGTGACCATTGGCGGCTGCGGCGGCTGAGTGAGGAAGAAAACAAATGGCAGATAATGTAACACCCCGCGTTCGCGTCCCCCGTGATGCCACCGCCGGCGAAGAAATCACCATCAAGACACTGATCAGCCACCCGATGGAGTCTGGTCAGCGCAAAGATGGTGACGGAAACGTCATCCCACGCTCTATCATCAACCGTTTTACATGCACGTTTAACGGCGAAACAGTGATCGATGTCACGCTGGAGCCAGCGATTTCAACGAACCCATACTTTGAGTTTCAGGCCATTGTGCCAGAAACGGGGACGTTTGAATTCACTTGGTACGACGATGATGGCGCCGTCTACACCGACAGCAAAGATATTACCGTCGGGTAACGACGGAACACGCGCCAGGGAGGGCCGATGTCTATGAAATCACTGTTTAAGGGCGGTATTGCCGCCGTAGCAATTCTTTCCGCTTTTGCGGCAAACGCGGACGAAGAGGCCGATCTCGTCATCAATGAAGAGATCGAAATCACGGTTCGTACAGATGCGCCAGCGCATGTTGAAAACCTGAGCACAATCTACTCGGGTTGGGTGTTTCGTTCGACCGAAACACAAGCCTTGCAGATGGATGATTTCGAAAACCCCGGCATGATCTTTGTCGACGATGCGATCGCAGCATGGAACACCGTTGAGGGCACAGAGGGTCAATCCTGTGCGGCCTGTCACGGTGCGCCGGAAGAAATGGCCGGTGTGCGTGCGGTTTACCCCAAATGGAACGATGAAGCCGAAGAAGTGCGTACGATTGCGATGCAGGTCAACGGCTGCCGGACAGAACAGATGGGTGCCGACGAGTGGAAGTACGATGGCACCGAGATGCTTAATATGGAGGCGCTCTTGGCGTCCGTGTCACGGGGCATCCCTGTGAATGTGGCCATTGACGGCCCCGTTCAGGCGATGTGGGAAAAGGGCCGTGAGCTGTACTATACACGGTTCGGCCAGCTTGATCTGTCTTGCGCCAATTGCCACGAAGACAACTATGGCAACAACATCCGCGCCGATCACCTGAGCCAGGGCCAGATCAACGCGTTTCCGACCTATCGCCTGAAGAACGCCAAGCTGAACGGCGTGCAGGGACGCTTCCGTGGGTGTATTCGTGACACCCGTGCGGAAACATTTGCCGTCGGTTCCGAGGAATTCATTGCGCTTGAACTGTATGTGGCCTCACGCGGCAACGGCCTCTCGGTCGAAGGCCCGTCCGTCAGAAACTAATCCTCCCTGAACTGCCCGCTTCAAACAGTTTGAGGCGGGCATTTTCAACCTCAATATATTCACAAATTAGAATATGATAGCACAAGAGGCTCGATAACTCACATGATCTCACGTCGCGATTTTCTGCAGGCCAGCATGGCGGCTTCGGCGATTGTCGGAGCGTCGGGCTTTGGCAATTGGGGCAGGCTGGCAGCGCAGCAAGCGTTGAGCCAAAGCGATCTGCTTCAGTTTGACACCTTCGGGAATGTTTCCCTTATTCATATCACCGATATTCACGCCCAGCTGAAACCGATCTGGTTCCGCGAGCCTCAAATCAATCTTGGCGTTGGGTCCAACAAAGGGGCGGTGCCACACATCACGGGCGCAGACTTCCGCAAGCTTTACGGCATCGAAGATGGCAGCGCGTCGCATTACGCGCTCAGCTATGACGATTTTACAGCCCTTGGTCGGGCCTATGGCAAGATGGGCGGCATGGACCGTGTCGCGACTGTGATCAACAGCATCCGCGCGGACCGGCCCGATGCGTTGTTGCTGGATGGCGGCGATACATGGCACGGCTCGTACACCTGTTACAAAACCGAAGGACAGGATGTCGTGAACATCATGAACCTGCTGAAGCCCGATGCGATGACCTTCCACTGGGAATTCACGCTGGGGTCTGACCGTGTGCGCGATATCGTGAGCGATCTGCCCTTTGCCGCGCTGGGACAGAACATTTTTGACGCCGAATGGGACGAACCCGCAGAGGATTTCCAGCCTTACCAGTTCTTTGAACGTGGCGGTGTGAGGATCGCAGTGATCGGGCAGGCTTTCCCCTATATGCCCATCGCCAACCCCGGTTGGATGTTCCCCGAGTATTCGTTCGGCATCCGCGACCAGCGCATGCAGGAAATGGTGGATGAGGTGCGCGGGCAGGGTGCGGAACTGGTTGTCTGCCTGTCCCACAACGGTTTCGATGTGGACAAGAAGATGGCAGAGCGGGTCACCGGAATTGATGTGATCCTTGCCGGTCACACCCATGACGCGCTGCCGGAACCTGTTTTGGTTGGCGAAACGATTGTTGTGGCCTCCGGCTCCAACGGAAAATTTGTCAGCCGCGTTGATCTGGATGTGCGGGATGGCCGGATGATGGGTTTCCGTCACAAGCTGATCCCGATCTTCGCGGATGTGATTGAGCCGGATGCAGAGGTTGCCGCCGCCATTGATGCGGAACGTGCGCCTTTCCTGAATGAACTGACCGAAGTTATCGGCAAGACTGCGGAT
>CAYZKE010000201.1:4445-6439 GCA_964478505.1 uncultured Loktanella sp. | reverse complement strand
CTTTGCGATTGCGCTGTCTATCGGTCTGGGCTTGCAGCTTGATCCGCTGGCGGTACAGTATCTGCCGGATACGCTGCGCATTCTGATGACATCGGGTCTGTTGCCCGCTGCGGTGATCGCCATCGTGCTGAACCTGATTTTGCCAGAGCAACTGTCAGATGAAGCGACCGAAGAAGTCTCGGGCGGCATGACAGGACATGGTCACGGGTCGTTGCCAAAGTCTTAAAAGCAACAGGAAAAAATCTAAAAGGCCCGGTCATCCGACCGGGCCTTTTTTTTGCTAGCTCGCTTCGCGGTCAGCCCAGCCTGCGAATATGCGTTCCAGAAAGATCACCGCGTAGTAGAGAACGATCCCGAGGAAGGCTAGCGCGATGAGCACGGCAAACATCAGCGGGTAGTCGCCATTCGTTTCGCCGGATTTGAACAACGCGCCAAGGCCGCGCCCGTGCGGGCTGACGATCTCCACAAGGTTGGTGCCGATAAAGGCCAAAGTGGCCGAGACCTTGAGCGCGCCAAAGAACTCCGGCAGTGTCTTGGGCAGGGCGATTTTCCAGAAAATCGTGGCTTTCGATGCGCCAAGTGCGCGCAGGATATCGCGGTATTCGGGTTCAAGGGTGGATAATCCGATGCCGACGGATACGGCGATGGGAAAGAACGAGATCATGAACGCCATCAGCACCGTGTTGAAATCATGCTGCCCGATGAATAGGAGCGAAATGACAGGCACCAATGTCGCCTTTGGGATTGCGTTAAAGCCGATCAGCAGCGGATAAAGCGCATCACGCGCGATGCGTGAAAAGCCGATGATCATGCCGATGGCTGTGCCAACGATCACGGCAAGGAACAGACCCACGACCGTGCGCCAGAGCGTCTGCCAGCCCATTTCAATGAACAATTCCTTGTACTTCCAGAAGGCTGGCGGCAGGTCGGAGGGCGAGGCCATCTTGAAATTCGGCCAGCCATTGGCCCAGACCAGAAGCTCCCACAGCCCCAGAAAGATGATGATCGCGATGATCGGGGTGGCGATTTTACTGAACATCCGTGGTCACCTCGCGGCCTTGGGCGATCTTGATCTGATCGCGCAGGATATGCAGCATATCGGCGGCCTTAGGGGTGAAAAGCACATCCAGCGTACGGTCGGCGGGCAGGTCCACGTCCATCACATATTGCGTACGGGCAGGGCGGCCCGACAGGACGATGACCTGATCGCCCAGAAACACGCTTTCGCGCAGATCATGGGTGATCAGAACGGCCGTGAAAGGTTCTGCGGCGCGCAGATCACGCATGGTTTGCCAAAGGTCCTCGCGCGTGAAGGCATCAAGCGCGCCAAAGGGTTCATCCATAATCAGGACGTCGGGTTTATGCACCAGCGACCGGCAGAGAGATGCGCGCTGGCGCATGCCCCCCGAGAGTTCCGAGGGGCGTTTGTTTTCAAACCCGACCAGTCCCACCATTTCCAGCAATTCCATCGCCCGCGCTTCGCGGTCTTTGCGCGGCATGCGGGGCGCCACGATTTCGAGCGGCAGAATGACGTTATCAAGGATGGTGCGCCATTCCAGCAGGACAGGGTTCTGAAACGCCATGCCCACAGTGTTGCGCGGGCCTTTGACGCGTTCGCCGTGAAGCCAGACCTCGCCCTCATCAGGGGTCATAAGGCCCGCAACAAGCCGCGTCAGCGTGGATTTCCCGCAGCCTGAGGGGCCAACGACGGCGGCGAATGTACCTTCAGGCACGGTGACATCCAGACCGTCCAGAACCTCAAGCGGGCCATGGACGGTCTTATAGGCGTGCTTGACGCCCTTGATTTCTATGAGATTTTCGATGGTCTTCAGCCTTGATGGAAAACGGGCCGCTGCAATGTACAGCGGCCCGTTTGTTTATTGCAACATCAACATATCCGCTGTGGGCAGATAGCTTCCATCAAAATAGAGCGACGCATCGGGCGCGTTCACGAACTCATAGACCGATTTGGTCTGCTCGATCGCGTTTGCCAT
>CAYZKE010000201.1:0-4345 GCA_964478505.1 uncultured Loktanella sp. | reverse complement strand
ACACCATAATCGGCCATCAACAGCACCGAAATATCATCCTCGGGAATGCCCAGACGCTTGAGGTTCAGTGTGGAAGAGAATGAAAAGCCGGTGATCGCGGCCACATTGCCTTCGGCAAGCATCGGTTCGCGGGTCGGAAAGCCCACCGGCTCGACGGTGATTGCATCGACGTCCAATCCGGTCTCTGCGGCAAAGATCGGGAACTGCGCCCATGCGCCGTCAGGTGGCGGGGCGCCAAGCACTTTGCCTTCCAGATCGGCGGGTGCCTCAACGCCCAGGGATTTGCGCCCAACCACGGCAAACGGCGGTTTGTCATAGACCATCATAACGGCGGTCACTGGTGCATCGGGGTTCTGGTCAAGGAACCGCATGAGTGAGTTAATGTCGGCGAAACCTACAGGAAACGCCCCCGTCGCGACCTTTGGAATGGCGTCAAGCGAGCCCGCACCTTCGCTGATGGTGACGGTCAGGCCCGCATCCGCGAAATAGCCCGCATCAAGAGCATGGAAATAAGGTGCCGCTGGCCCTTCGAATTTCCAGTCCAGCGCAAAAGGCATATCGGTTTGCGCGATGGCTGGTGAGGCGAGCAGGCTTGCAGCAAGCGCAAGCATCTTTTTGTCGAAAATCATTGGCGTGTCCCGTGAAATTGTTAACCTTCAAAGGAATACCAAAGGCAGCCGACGCAATACAGGGATCACAGGTGTTAAAACCTTTTTAGTGCACGATCTTTAGATAGCTGCTCAAAAAATAGGCAAAGAGGCCTGTGCCAGACCAACTTCCTACGCAGTTTCTGCGCTGCGGCGCCTATCGCCCACCTCCGATGCGCAGGTTCATGTGCCGGTTCACATCCTTATAAAGCAGATAGCGGAATTTGCCCGGCCCACCGGCGTAACAGGCCTGCGGGCAAAAGGCGCGCAGCCACATGTAATCACCCGCTTCGACCTCGACCCAATCGTTGTTCAGCCGGTAGACAGCCTTGCCTTCAAGCACATAAAGGCCGTGCTCCATCACATGGGTTTCCAGAAAAGGAATAACCGCACCGGGTTCAAATGTAACGACCGTCACGTGCATGTCATGGCGCAGATCCGTCGGATCAACAAACCGCGTGGTGGCCCATTTGCCATCCGTGCCGGGCATGACAGTGGGCGGCACATCACGGTCGTTGGTGACGATGACGTCCGGCAGATCGAGCCCGGGCACCGGTTCATAGGCCTTGCGGATCCAGTGAAACCGCAACATGGCATCGTCCCTGTTGTGCAAGGTCCAGCCCGACGCGGGTGGCAGATAGGCATAGCCGCCCGCTTCCATCAGATGCGTTTCGCCCGCGACGGTCAAGGTTGCGGTGCCTTCGACGATAAAGAGCACGCCTTCAGCTCCGGCATCTGCCTCCGGCTGATCCGAACCACCGCCTGGCCCGACCTCCATGATGTATTGCGAAAAGGTCTCGGCAAAGCCGCTCATGGGGCGTGCGATGACCCAAAGGCGGGTATTTTCCCAAAAGGGCAGATAGCTGGTCACGATATCGCGCATCGTCCCTTTCGGGATCACCGCATAGGCATCGGTAAAGATCGCGCGGTCTGTCAAGAGCTGGTCCTGGCCAGGATGGCCTCCGGTTGGTGCAAAGTATTTGCCTGACATAACGGCTCCTGTCGTTTGTAATTCCACGGAAATATGCGCGTGCAAAGCAAAAGGCGCCACCCATCTTCGGCAGACAAGACTTTTCGCGTGAATTTGATAGTGGCGCGTCGATTTCAAACAGGATCGTATGATTACGGTCACCGCAAAGGTCATGTGACGGGTGTGTGGGCGGGGCGAGGTCGAATGAAGGCGGTTTAAGCTGTTCTTAAACCCCAGCGTTCATAAGGGCATCCAGCAATCTGTATTCTGTGAGGGACTAATGGGAATCTCTACTTCAATCGCCTTGTCGCGAAAACTGCCGTCGATCATCGCCGCACTTTGTGTGGCGGCCAGCGTGAGCATCGCGATCGTTGGATATATGGATTTTCGGCAGAGTGTTTTTTTGGAAGCGCGTAAAAGTTTTCAGATCTTGACGGAAAGCCGTGGCAAAAGCCTGATGACCTGGTTCGAGAATACAGGGCGGGGTGTTGCAAGTTACGCAAATGATCCAACGGTTGGTGCGGCCCTGAGTTCGTTCGGCAGTTCGTACAACCTGATGATTGACAGTGCGGGTCTGCGTGATGCGTATATCACAAATAATCCCAATCCGCCTGGTGAACGGGCATTGTTGGATCAGGCGCCTGACTCTGTCCCTTACCATTTCCAGCACGGGCGTTTTCACCCTTACTTCCGCGATATTGTGCAGACGACGGGATATTACGATTTCTTCTTGTTCAACCGGAACGGGGATCTGATGTACTCGGTCGAAAAAGAAGGGGATTTTGCCACAAACTTCTTGGATGGACCCTTCGCCGATAGTGGCCTTGCATCGGCATTCGCTGCGGCGCGGGATGGCGAACAGGGGCAAGTATATTTTGCTGACTTTGATCGCTATGCAGCGCGCGCAGGTGATGCTGCTGCATTTCTGGCGACACCCGTTGTCGATCAAAGCAATCAGTTGCTGGGGGTTGTAGCGATACAGGTGCCAACAAGTCAAATTGATGAGATATTCAACGATCCGCTTGGCATGGGCGAGACCGGACGCATCTACGCTGTAGGACCGGACCTGCGGACGCGGAATGCGCCGCGTTTAGATGCCGGACCCATGCGTCTTTCGGATGTATCGGACGCTTCTCAAGTCAAATCGATCGTCAATGGCGGTGATCCGTTCCAAGGTCTGACCACGGGCGTGAGTGGCGCTGATATGCTGACCATGGGTGCTTTGATCGACGTGTTCGGGCAGCCTTGGGCGATCATTGGTGAAATCACCTCAGATGAGGTCCAGGCCCCCGTCATCGCTGCGCGCAATAAGATGATTCTTGTCACAGTGCTGGTTGGTGGTCTTGCTGCATTTCTTGGCTGGCTTACCGCGCGCTCGGTCGTGCGGCCTCTTGCGCGTCTTGGTGACGCGATGGGCCGTATCTCAGACAAAGATTATGATGTTGATCTGTCTGATCAGAAACGTGGCGATGAAATAGGAAGCCTTTTCAATAGTCTCAACGACTTTTGTCAAAAACTGCGCGCTTCCGATGAGGCCGAAGAAGAGCGGAAGGCACTGCAGGTAAAGCAGGCAGAGGTTGTGAATAGGCTGAGTGTCGCACTCACGAAACTGGCTGATGGTGACCTGAAACATAAGATCGAAACACCGTTTGACGGTGACTATGACCAACTCCGTCAGGACTATAACCGCACGATGCTGAACCTCAACAAGACAATCGGGTCTGTAGTCATCCGGTCCGGTGCAATCCGCCAGCGTTCTGATGGGATGAGCCGCGCCTCGGATGATTTGTCGCGCCGGACCGAAAATCAGGCTGCTACGCTGGAAGAAACAGCTGCGGCGCTCGACCAGATGACCGCCAGCGTCAAATCCGCGGCTGACGGTGCCCGGCAGGTCAAAGAAGTCGTGGGAAGCGCACGACAAGACGCCGATAAGAGCGAACCCGTGGTGAAAGACGCCGTGCACGCCATGACAGAGATCGAAGGGTCGTCACAGGAGATATCCCAGATCATCGGTGTCATTGACGATATTGCATTCCAGACCAACCTGTTGGCTCTGAACGCAGGCGTTGAAGCCGCGAGGGCAGGCGAGGCGGGGCGTGGCTTTGCCGTCGTTGCATCCGAAGTACGGGCGCTTGCGCAGCGTTCGTCGGATGCTGCCAAACAGATCAAGGCACTGATCAGCGAAAGCTCCGGTCAGGTTGAGCGCGGTGTCGCGCTGGTCGGACAGGCGGGGCAGGTGTTGACGAAAATTGCAAGTCATATCAACCATATATCCGACCTTGTCGCCGAGATCGCCTCTGGCGCGGAAGAACAATCAATTGGTCTCGGCGAGATTAATATCGGTGTGACGCAACTTGACAAGGTGACCCAGCAAAACGCAGCGATGGTCGAAGAAGCAACAGCCAGCAGCCACGCGTTGAACGGTGATGCAGCCCAACTCGAAGAACTGGTCACGCATTTTCGGCTCGATGAAGCAGTGATCACTGAGTCATCCGCGCAGGACAATATCATGCAGTTTGTCCCGCAACCGGCACAGCATGCGGCTGACTTGGCTCCATATCATGCAAGGCCCTCTGCCGCCAAAGTGAGTGGTGGAGGCGGTAGCCGCGAAGATATCTGGCAAGACTTCTAATCTGCCCGAATTCCGCTTGATAGAGCATGTTCTATCGTGCCGCGCGTTCTAAAGCAATGCGCGGCATGCGCGTGCCGCGTCTGTGTTCATGCCAAT
>CAYZKE010000200.1:4825-6488 GCA_964478505.1 uncultured Loktanella sp. | reverse complement strand
GCGACTGTCGGCTTCGACACAATCTCGGGCGAACCGCGGTTGGTGCTTTTTGACATACAGGGGTTCCTGCGCGGAATCGGCTTTATCGTTCTGGCCATCGGTGTCTATGGCATCGGGGAAATGATCTGGACGATCGAACAAACGCGCGGTGAAGTGACAACAACAAACCCCAAGATGACCGCCAAAGGTATGATGGCGGACTCCAAGGAAGCGACGAAAAAGGGCTGGAAAGGGACGTTGATCGGCTCGTTCCTCGGCTTTTTTGTCGGTGTCTTGCCAGCAGCGGGTGCCACGCCCGGTTCGCTGATGTCCTACGGTGTTGCCAAGATGCTGTCACGGACCCCAGAGGAATACGGCAAGGGCTCCCCCGATGGGGTTGCTGCTCCCGAGGCCGCCAACAACTCGGCATCAACGGGCTCTATGCTGCCGATGCTGACACTGGGCATTCCCGGCTCGCCGACGACTGCGATCCTGCTGGGCGGGATGGTGATTTGGGGTCTTACACCGGGTCCGCGCCTTTTCCTTGACCAGAGCGAGTTTGTCTGGGGCCTGATCGGGTCCTTCTATATCTCGAATCTGGCGGCGGTTCTGATCAACCTTGCGTTTATTCCACTGTTTGTGTGGATGCTGCGGATGCCGTTCACCATCCTTGCCCCGCTGATCTTTGTGCTGTCCATTGTCGGTGGTTTTGCGGCGTCACGCAGCATGCATGATCTGTGGCTCATCGTGATCTTCGGACTTGGGGCTTTCTTCATGCGCAAATTCGATTATCCCCTCGCGCCTGCCGTTCTAGCGATTGTGCTTGGACCGATTGCGGAACCAACATTGCGTCAATCCTTGCTTTTGTCGTCGGGCGACCCGATGATCTTCTTGAACAGACCAATCGCAGGGCCAATCACGGTGATCGCAATCTTCCTGATCCTCTTGCCCGCGTTTAAGCTGTTGCGCCGCAAAAAGCGGGTCGCCGCAAACTGACCGATGTACAAAATCTGACAACAGATTGCGTCCATCCAAACACCAAACGACATGAAAGACACGCTATGCAAAGACTTGAAGACCTGATCCAGCCGCACCCCGATACGGCCAATGCCATCGGTGCACCTGGCCGCGACTGGATGACCTACGCTGACCTGCGGGCGCTCACGCAAAATGTGCGTGCGGCATTGCGCAAAGCAGGTATCGGCGCGCGTGACCGTGTTGCAATCGTCTTGCCCAACGGCCCTGAAATGGCGGCTGCTTTTGTCACTGTCGCGCAGTCTGCGACCACGGCCCCGCTGAACCCCGCCTACAAAGAGGATGAATTCGCGTTCTATCTTGAGGACCTCAAAGCGCGCGCCATTATCGTCGAGGCAGGCTATGACGGACCTGCGCGCGCGGCCGCGAACCGGTTCAACATGACAGTCATCGAACTGACTGCGACCGAACCGGCGGGCACCTTCACGCTTTCGACCGATGTGACAGGCGATACGTCGGATGCGGTCCCCACGGCCGATGATGTGGCCCTTATCCTGCACACCTCGGGCACCACATCGCGCCCCAAAATCGTGCCATTGCTGCAATCGAATGTCGCGGCCTCTGCCGAGAACATCCGTGCGTCACTTGCTCTGACGCCGGAGGATTGTTGCCTCAACGTGATGCCGCTGTTCCACATTCACGGTCTGAT
>CAYZKE010000200.1:672-4717 GCA_964478505.1 uncultured Loktanella sp. | reverse complement strand
CGCGCGCCGCGCAATGCAGAGATCATCAAGAACGCGCGCTTGCGCTTCTTGCGGTCATCTTCTTCGTCCTTGCCCGGTCCTGTAATGACCCAACTGGCCGAGACCTTTGGCGCCCCTGTCGTCGAAGCCTACGGCATGACAGAGGCCGCGCATCAGATGTGCTGCAATCCGATTGAACCGGGCCGTCAGAAACCCGGCGCTGTCGGTCTGCCCGCCGGTCCCGAAGTACGCATCGCCCATGAAGTGGAAAACCGCCTGATTGATGGCGTAGGCGAGATTGCAATTTCCGGCCCCAACGTGACACCGGGCTATGAGGCGAACCCCGAAGCGAATGAGAAGAACTTCTTTGAGGCCGACGGCAAGCGCTGGTTCCGGACCGGCGATCAAGGCATGTTTGATGAGGACGGATATCTGTCTCTGACCGGTCGCCTGAAGGAAATCATCAACCGTGGCGGTGAGAAGATCAGCCCGCTGGAGGTTGACGGCGTCCTGTCCGATCACCCTGCCGTCGGGCAATGTGTGACCTTTGCTGTCCCGCACGCCAAACTGGGCGAAGACGTTGCTGCCGCCGTCGTGTTGAAAGAGGGCCAGAGCGCCACGGACCGCGAAATTCGCGATTTCGCGAGCGAACGGCTGGCGGCCTTCAAGGTTCCGCGCAATATCCTGATCCTGGATGAAATCCCGAAGGGTGCGACCGGAAAGCTCCAGCGTATCGGCCTCGCCGAGAAACTGGGCCTGGGATAAGGAGCACGCCATGAAGATCTGTATTTTCGGGGCCGGTGCAATCGGCGGCTATATGGGTGCAAAGCTCGCGCAGGCCGGGGCAGATGTCAGCCTTGTGGCGCGCGGCCCGCATCTTAAGGCGATGCGGGAAGACGGGTTGCGTCTGATTGAGGAAAGTGGCGAAACCACGGTGAAGGTCACAGCTTCGGACGACGCGGCCGATCTTGGGCCACAGGACTATGTGATTGTCACGCTCAAGGCCCACTCTGTCCCGCCGGTGGTGTCAAAAATGCAGCCGCTGATCGGTGAGAACACGACCATTGTGTCCGGCGTGAACGGTGTGCCTTGGTGGTATTTCCACAAAATCGGCGGCCCGCTTGAAGGCACGCGGCTGGAAACAGTCGATCCCGGCAACGCACAATGGGACGGCTTTGGTCCGGACCGTGTGCTGGGCTGTGTCGTCTACCCTGCCGCCGAGGTCATCGCACCGGGTGTTGTCAAACACATCGAAGGCAACCGCTTTTCCTTGGGGGAACCTGACGGATCAAAGTCCGAACGCGCGCTTACCCTTTCCAAGGCGCTGGCAGATGCGGGGCTCAGGGCGCCTGTCCGGCCGAAGATCAGGGACGAAATCTGGGTCAAGCTCTGGGGCAATCTGTCGTTCAATCCGATCTCTGCGCTGACCCATGCGACGCTTGATGTTCTGTGCACAGACCCAGGCACCCGCGAGGTTGCCCGCAATATGATGCTTGAAGCGCAGGCGATTGCAGAAAAGCTGGGCGTCAAATTCCCGATCGATGTCGACCGTCGCATTCAGGGCGGTGCCGATGTGGGGGCGCACCGCACATCCATGCTGCAGGATCTGGACCAAGGACGCCCCATGGAAATCGACGCGCTTGTAGGCTCGGTGAAAGAACTTGGGCGCGTCACCGAAACGCCGACACCCACGATTGACACAGTTCTGGCTCTGGTCGCGTTGCGCGGAAAGATGGCCGGCCTTTACGGCGTTTAACGCTGAATCTGTTAAACGTTATAGCGCCGCAGCAGAAAAAATGCTGCGGCACAAATAGTGCCGTCCAGCAGGATCAGACAGCGATCGCCGCACCATCAGCGCGCGGATCACTTGCACATTCCATCAGGCCAGAGGGATGCATCACCACCGCCCCTGCGTGACCTGCAAGATCGGAAAACGGCGCGATCATCTCCACCTCATGACCTGCCGCGGTCAAGGCCGCGACTAGTTCGGGATCAAAACGGTCCTCGAGCTTCAGGCTGGTTGTCGCATCACCCCACGTGCGGCCCAAAAGCCACCTTGGCGCTGTCACTGCCGCCTGCAAATCCTGTCCGAATAGCACATGGCGCGTAAAGACTGCTGCCTGTGTCTGTGGCTGCCCTTCGCCACCCATCGTGCCGTAGACCATGACACGGCCATCCGCCAATTGCGCCAAAGCGGGGTTCAATGTGTGGAACGGACGGCGGTAGGGACCAAGTTGGTTGGGCCCCTCCTGCAACGAAAAGCCTGCACCACGGTTCTGGAAATAGACGCCGGTATCAGGACATGTCAGGCCTGATCCGAATTCCCAAAAGACCGACTGGATAAAGCTGACAACGCAGCCGTCACGATCGGCGGCACCCATCCAGATCGTATCGCCTGCTTTGGCTTCATGCGGCCAAGGCAGGGCGGTCTCCGGATTGACCTGTTTCGCCAACGCATCAAGATCTTCCGCTTGCAGCCAGTCCTGAGCGGGTGTCGCCATATAGTCGGGATCACCCAGTTCCGCATTGCGCTTGATAAAGGCCAGCTTTGTAGCCTCGATCAGACCATGCAGATGCGCGAAACTCTCGGCCGTCTCGACGTTCAAACGGTCAAACAGCGCTAGGATCATCAAGGATGAGACCCCTTGGGTCGGTGCGATCATGTTATATAGCTGGCCTGCATTCACCTGCACCGTGAGGGGCGTGACCTGTTCAGCAGAAAAGCGGCTAAAATCGTCCAGCCGGAGCGGGCTGCCTGCTTTTTCCAGAAATGCCGCGTGGGTTGCGGCAAGGTCGCCGCGGTAATAATCATCAAGGCCCACATCGGCGAGGCGCTGCAAGGTTTGGCCAAGTGCCGTCTGGCGCAAACGATACCCCGGTTCTGGCGGTGCGCCATCCACAAGGAAAGTGTCGTCAAAGCCTTCGACACCTTTCAGAGTCGCTAGCTTGTCAGCGGTTGTGAGGGACTGGTTTGCCGTCACTGCGACACCCTCGCGTGCCAGCGTAATCGCGGGCGCGAGAAGTTGTGACAGGGGCAGACGCCGGTCTGCCGGCACAAGATCCAGCGCCTTTGCCCAACCCTCAATCGTGCCCGGCACGGTCAATGCCGCCTGTGCGCCACGGCTGGGGATCGCGTCTGTTGCGCCACGGGCGGCGTACCATTCCGGCGTGGCAAGCCCCGCTGCACGACCACAACCCGATATGCCCACGGGGGCTTGGCCAGGCCGGTGGATCACCCAGAACCCGTCGCCGCCAATCCCGTTCATATGCGGATAGGCCACGGCCACCGCAGCGGCGGCAGCGACCATGGCTTCAATCGCCGTGCCCCCCGCTTCCAGCACATCGCGGCCCGCCAGTGCCGCAGCACGGTGCGGCGCGCTCACCGCGCCATTGTATCCCATCGCTGATCTCAGCATCTTTCCCCCCAATGTCCTCTTGCTGCCAAAGTGCCTGCTGCCACAAGCAGAAGACAAGCACTAATCCGCTCCCTGCAAACCGATAGCGCTATCGCTTCCGGCCTTACGCGGCGACGCAATCGGCAAAATACTCGACAGTCCCATCAAGGCCGGTGATTTGAACCAAGCCATGGATGTCAGTTTCAAAACCCGGGCAATCACGGGCGAATTCGCGATTGAATTTGAGGTATTCGACAATCTTGCTGTTGAACACCTCACCCGGAATAAGCAGCGGAATACCCGGCGGGTAAGGCGTGATCAGGCTCGTCGTGATCCGCCCCTCAAGCGCGTCGATCGGCACACGCTGCGTTGTGCGCTGCGCGATATGCGCAAACGCGTCCGAGGGTGTCATGGCGGGGGTCAGATCGCTGAGATACATATCGGTTGACAGGATCGCGACGTCATACTTGGCATAGAGCCTGTGCACATGTTCGCAAAGATCGCGCAGGCCCATCTGTTCATAGCGCGGATGTTTCGCGCAGAATTCCGGCATCGTGCGCCACATCGGTTGGTTCTTGCCGTAGTCGTCCTTGAACTGCTGCAACGCGGCCAAAAGCGTGTTCCAACGGCCCTTGGTGATGCCGATGGTGAACATGATGAAGAAGCTGTAG
>CAYZKE010000200.1:0-662 GCA_964478505.1 uncultured Loktanella sp. | reverse complement strand
AAAGGCCGGTTTTCTCTACCACGACCCCGTGTTCGGCCAGATATTTGGTCACGATCGACGCAGGAATACCCGCCTCTTCGAACCGCCCATCAAGGTTCAGGCCCGGTGTGATGATCGTGGCCTTGATCGGATCTAGCATGTTAAAGCCCGGGGCCATATCCCCAAACCCGTGCCAAGCGTCTTCACCATCCGAGGCCTGCACCCCTTCTTCGTCAGTGCGCTTGAGCACCCAATCCTTGGCGCGGCCGATCCCCTCTTCCTCGAGCGCGTCAGGGCCCCAGACCTTGAACCACCAGTCATCATCGCCAAACTCGTCATCAACTTTGCGCATGGCGCGGCGAAAATCGAGTGCTTCCTGTATGCTTTCCTCAACGAGGGCCGTGCCGCCTGGCGGTTCCATCATGGCCGCGGCCACATCACAGCTTGCGATGATGCTATACTGCGGACTGGTGCTGGTGTGCATCAGGTAGGCCTCGTTAAAGAGGTGGCGATCCAGTTTCGTATCTTGGGAATCCTGCACGAGCACATGGCTGGCCTGACTGATCCCCGCGAGGAGTTTGTGGATCGACTGGGTGGCATAGGTCACCGAATGCCGTGGCCGTTCCCGTTTGCGCCCCATCGAATGGAAGTTGCCGTAGAACGGATGGAAGGCCGCATGGGGC
>CAYZKE010000199.1:0-6502 GCA_964478505.1 uncultured Loktanella sp. | reverse complement strand
CAGCCGATCCGCCCCCATGCCGAGCGGAGTGAAAGCGTTGGTATTATCGGTGCCGGACCGGGTGGTTTGGCAGCGGCAGATATGCTGCGCCGTCAGGGTGTGCAGGTCACGGTTTACGACCGCTATGACCGCGGCGGCGGTTTGCTGACCTACGGTATCCCGGGCTTCAAGCTTGAGAAAGATATCGTGATGCAGCGCATGGCCCAGCTTGAGGATGGCGGCGTGCAGTTCGTGCTGAACTGTAACGTGGGCGAGGATCTGTCCTTTGACGCCATTCGCGGCAAGCATGATGCGGTTCTGATCGCCACGGGCGTCTATAAAACACGTGATTTGCCTGATTCCGGTGCGGACGGCATTGTTGACGCGATCGACTATCTGACCGCCAGCAACCGCAAAAGCTTTGGCGACGAAGTGCCCGCGTTTGACAGCGGTGAATTGAACGCTGAAGGCAAGCGCGTTGTCGTCATCGGCGGCGGCGATACCGCGATGGACTGCGTGCGCACTGCGATCCGTCAGGGTGCGGAAAGCGTGAAATGTCTGTACCGCCGTGACCGTGCAAATATGCCCGGTTCACAGCGTGAGGTGCAGAACGCCGAGGAAGAAGGCGTCGAGTTTGTCTGGCTTGCTGCCCCGAACGGTTTCGAGGGCGATCCTGTCACAGGTGTGAAGGTGCAAAAGATGCGTCTTGGCGCGCCTGACGCGACGGGCCGCCAAGCGCCCGAGTTGATCGAAGGGTCCGACTATGTCGAGGGTGCGGATATCGTGATCAAGGCGTTGGGCTTTGAGCCCGAGGACCTGCCGAGACTTTGGGGTGTCGAGGGGCTGGAAGTAACCCGTTGGGGCACCGTGAAAGCCGACTTCAACACCGGTGCGACAAGCCTTGAGGGTGTCTATGCCGCAGGTGACATCGTGCGCGGTGCTTCGCTTGTTGTCTGGGCAATCCGCGACGGGCGTGACGCGGCGACCGCAATGCTGGAGTATCTGGGGCAAGCAGCCACTGTCGCTGCCGAGTAGGGCCGTACAGAACGCGTACACATCCTGTACACAACCTGTATGCACGCCTGTCATACACGCGATTTAGGTAGGTCACATCTGCTGACCTGGAAGGTAAAGAAATGATGAAGCCGATGATCATCCTCAGTGCTTTGGTTGTGGCCGCTCCGGCCACGGCCCAGCAGAGCTTTGCCGCGCCAGAGGGCTGTGAGGCGGTTTTGACTGTCCAAAACAAGGGTTGCGTCATGACCAATGTCTGGCAGTGCGCCGCCGATGAACCGGGTGATCAGTGGATCGCACTGCTGACGCAGGCGGGTGTGTTCAGCGTGCAAAAGGTTGACGCCGAATTTCAGTGGGTCGAGGCCTACAAGGTCACAGGAAACGAGCGTCTAATCACGCCTGCCGAGGATCCTGCGTCGCTGACCACGCTTTTCGAGACCCAGATTGATACATGGGATTTCACGCTGGAAACCGATGAGGGCACCGAGCGCAACGTGGGTTTTGACATGCTCACCGGTGAGACGACCGAGATTGACGGGGAAGTCCTTCTGAACACTGAGTTTCAGGGCCGCACGATTGATGGCGACGGCAATGTGATAGATGCCAGCAGTGGCCGCCAGTATGTCAGCGAAGAGCACCGGTTGTTCTTTTTCGGTGAAAGCTGGTCCGACGATACCCCCGATCAAGTGATTGATATGTCACCGGTCGAGTTCATCTATCCGGGTGAGCCGGGGTTCTTTGCGGATATGCCTCTATACGAATGTAACGTTATAGAATCAGGGTTCCGCCCATGAGACTGGCATGCGCCCTGATCCTTTTGGCCAGCCCTGCTGCTGCGCAAGACACATTCGCTCTTCCGGGTGGATGTGAGGCGTTTGTGACCGTGCAAAGCGAGAGCTGTCAGGTAGACCACCACTTTATCTGTCTGGGCGATCCCGAGGGACACAAGCGCCGTGTCAGCCTTGATGAACAGGGCATGACCTATACAGGCGTCACCGATGATGAAGCGCAGTGGATCAGCAGTTTTCATGTCCTGAGCGGGCATAGCGAAGTGTTGGAAAGCGCGCCGATTGATCCTGCATCCTTCAGCGAACTGATCGCGACAGACCTTGATACTTTTGATTTTCGCACCCTGTCCGACGAGATCGGCGAAACCCGCTATTTGGGCCGCGATACGTTGACCGGCCGTCAGATCACGATTGATGGCGTCACGCTGGATGAGACTACCTATGACATCACCGCCTATGACGGGGCGGGCAATGAGGTTTGGGCGGCCCAGGGCCGTGAATTTATCAACCGCGACTGGCGTATGTTTCTGGCCGGAACCGGCACTGTGACCACGCCCGATGGCAGCTACGAGCGGTCCAACCGCCCCGTTGAATTTATCTTTCCCGGCGAGCCCGGATTCCTGAGCGCCAGTCCGAAACACGGGTGCGGGGTGGCGATCTCATGAATCTGCCGCGCTTCATTATTCTAGTCGCCGGACTGTGGCCGGCCGCGGCGTTGACCGATGAATATTCGGATATGCGCACGTCTTGTGATCCTGTTGTAACGGCGCTTTTTGACGATTGCATCGTTCAGAATTTCTATCGCTGCGCTTCTGGTGGCACATACGCCGAAACGCTTGTCACCTCGGAGGTGCGGTCCGCCATGCTTGTCGGTCCTGACTATGAGTTGATTTATCAACGGGATGTCGCAACTGGCACGGGGCTGGAGTATGTGGTCGATGTAAATGATGCATTTTCACTGACCGATCTTTTGAGACGCGGTGAGGAACGTGTAAGCATCGTGGTCCGGAATTCACTGGTCCCGGGCCTTGAAATGGACTCAGAATTGCTGACCCATGTTCGGCTTTACGACGATCACCAACCTTTCTCGGTGGGAAATTTTAGCATCGCCGCTTTCCATCAAAATGTCTTGATGCCTGACCATCATCGGATGATTGAAAGCCAAGGCATCTACTTGATCGATCCTTTAACCCGCATTCTTGTCATCGCAGAATCTGCGACGCGGTTTCGCGACTTTGCTTCCAACGATGACTTCGACTGGCAGCGCTCTGCGAACGTAATCGATATTGTCGGTCCGGATTCACCCTATTTCATGTCTCAGACTCCGGAAGAAACCTGCAGATTACTGTTGTCTTCCTTCGTCCCTTCAACTGCCCAGAAACTGGAGAATAACCATGACAACCTATGACAAAACCTGGGTCGCGGCCGAAGAGGCCAAGCGTCAGTGGATGGCCGAGAATGGCCTGTATAAAGCGGATGATGAACATGCCTCTTGTGGCGTGGGCCTTGTGGTGTCGATTGATGGCACCCCGTCGCGTGATGTTGTGGAAAAGGGCATCAATGCGCTGAAGGCGGTCTGGCACCGTGGTGCTGTTGATGCCGACGGAAAGACAGGGGATGGCGCGGGTATTCACGTGCAGATCCCTGTGCCCTTCTTTAACGACCAGATCCGCCGGACTGGCCACGAACCAATCGACGACAAGCTGATTGCTGTGGGACAGGTGTTTCTGCCGCGCACCGATTTTGCCGCCCAGGAACGCTGCCGCACGATTGTGGAATCCGAAGTGCTGCGCATGGGCCACTATATCTATGGCTGGCGCCATGTGCCGGTGAACACCGAAGTTTTGGGCGATAAAGCCAACGCGACACGCCCCGAGATCGAACAGATCCTGATCCGCAACGAGAAGGGTCTGGATGAAGAGCAGTTCGAGCGCGAGCTTTATATCATTCGCCGCCGGATCGAGAAGGCGGCGACGGCGGCTGCGATCAATGGCATGTATGTCTGTTCGCTGTCGTGCCGGTCGCTGATCTACAAGGGCATGATGCTGGCCGAGCAAGTGGCCGAGTTCTACCCTGACCTGATGGATGCGCGGTTCGAGAGTGCCTTTGCGATCTATCACCAGCGCTATTCCACCAACACCTTCCCGCAGTGGTCCTTGGCCCAGCCGTTCCGCATGTTGGCCCATAACGGCGAGATCAACACGCTGAAAGGCAACGTCAACTGGATGAAAAGCCATGAAATCCGCATGGCGTCCAATGCTTTTGGCGACAAGGCCGGTGACATCAAGCCGATCATTCCATCGGGTGCGTCGGACAGTGCTGCCTTGGACTCCGTGTTCGAGGTTCTGGTGCGTGCGGGCCGCAATGCGCCGATGGCAAAGACCATGATGGTGCCCGAGGCGTGGTCGCAGCAGGCGGTTGAGATGCCGCAGGCGTGGCAGGATATGTATGGCTATTGCAATGCCGTAATGGAGCCATGGGATGGTCCGGCGGCATTGGCGATGACGGACGGGCGTTGGGTTTGCGGGGGTCTGGACCGCAATGGTCTGCGTCCGCTGCGTTATGTCGTGACAGGTGACGGTCTGCTGGTGGCAGGGTCCGAAGTGGGCATGGTGCCGGTGGATGAAGCGACCGTGGTGGAAAAGGGCGCACTTGGTCCGGGGCAGATGATCGCCGTGGATATGCAAGAGGGCCGTTTGTACCACGACAAGGAATTGAAGGACAAACTGGCCGCCGCCCAGCCCTTTGGTGACTGGGTCGAGAAGGTCGTCGATCTGAATGACATCATGCGCAATGTGCCGGAAAAGCCGATCTTTGAGGGGGCAGACCTGCGCAAGCGTCAGGTGGCTGCCGGCTATAGCATCGAAGAGCTGGAACAGGTGCTCGCGCCTATGGCCGAGGACGGCAAGGAAATGATCGCGTCGATGGGCGATGATACGCCCTCTGCGGTGCTGTCCAAGACCTATCGCCCGCTGTCGCATTTCTTCCGGCAGAACTTTAGCCAAGTGACGAACCCTCCAATCGACAGTTTGCGCGAAAGCCGCGTGATGTCGCTGAAAACGCGGTTCGGGAACCTCAAGAACGTGCTGGACGAAGATTCGTCGCAAACCGAGATCTTGTTGCTGGCCAGTCCGTTTGTCGCCAACGCCGAGTTCGAGCAGATGATGAAGCAGTTCGGCGACAGCGTTGCTGTGATCGACTGTGTCTTTGAGCCGGGTACTGGGTCTTTGAATGCAGGCCTGCAACGTATCCGTGCCGAGGCCGAAGACGCCGTACGTTCAGGTGCGGGCCATATCGTGCTGACCGATCAGAACCAGTCTGAAGATCTGGTGCCGATGCCGATGATCCTTGCGACCTCTGCGGTCCATTCGGGTCTGACATCGAAAGGCCTGCGGACCTTCTGTTCGATCAACGTGCGCTCGGCCGAGTGTATTGATCCGCATTATTTTGCCGTGCTGATTGGCTGTGGTGCGACCACAGTCAACGCTTACCTCGCGCAGGATTCCATTGCGGACCGTGTGCGTCGCGGGCTGATTGAGGGCACAGTGACCGAAGCCGTGAACCGCTATCGCGCGGCGATTGATGCGGGTCTTCTCAAGATCATGTCAAAGATGGGGATTTCGGTTCTGTCGTCCTATCGCGGTGGTCTGAACTTTGAGGCCGTGGGTCTGTCCCGTGCGATGGTCGCGGAATATTTCCCCGGGATGCACAGCCGGATTTCCGGCATTGGTACATCCGGTATCCAGACCAAGCTTGAAGAAGTCCATGCGAAGGGCTGGAAAGGCGGCAGTGATGTGCTGCCGATCGGGGGCTTCTACAAGGCCCGCCGGTCCGGTGAAAAGCACGCATGGGAAGCGCAAACGATGCACATGTTGCAGGCCGCTTGTAACAAGGCGAGCTATGCGCTGTGGCAGCAGTTCTCGAAATCCATGCAGTCGAACCCGCCGATCCATTTGCGTGATTTGCTAGCGATCAAACCGCTGGGTGCGCCGATCCCGATTGAAGAGGTGGAAAGCATCACCGCGATCCGCAAGCGTTTCGTCACACCCGGGATGTCTTTGGGTGCGCTGTCGCCCGAGGCGCATAAGACGCTGAACGTCGCGATGAACCGGATTGGTGCAAAGTCCGACAGTGGCGAGGGTGGCGAAGATCCGGCACACTTCAACCCTGAACCCAATGGCGACAACCCTTCCGCGAAGATCAAGCAGGTGGCGTCGGGTCGTTTCGGTGTGACAGCCGAATATCTGAACGCCTGTGAAGAGCTTGAGATCAAGGTCGCGCAGGGTGCCAAGCCCGGTGAGGGCGGCCAGTTGCCCGGTATGAAGGTCACAGACCTGATTGCGCGTCTGCGTCATTCAACCAAAGGCGTGACCCTGATTTCACCGCCGCCGCACCACGATATTTATTCCATCGAGGACCTTGCGCAACTGATCTACGACCTCAAGCAGATCAACCCGCGCTGTAAGGTGACTGTCAAGTTGGTGTCGTCGTCCGGTGTCGGTACGATTGCTGCCGGTGTGGCCAAGGCCAAGGCCGATGTGATCCTGATTTCGGGTCACAATGGTGGCACAGGTGCATCGCCCGGTACGTCGATCAAATATGCCGGTCTGCCGTGGGAAATGGGCCTGACCGAGGCGCATCAGGTGTTGGCGATGAACAACCTGCGCGAGCGGATTACCCTGCGCACCGATGGTGGTTTGCGTACTGGCCGTGACATTGTC
>CAYZKE010000198.1:0-6534 GCA_964478505.1 uncultured Loktanella sp. | reverse complement strand
GGATCAAGGCGCTGACACAAGTGCAATCCGCCCAAGGCATCAACCCGCAGAACACCGCCGAGGCTGATGTGATCGCGCTCCATACGGACGGTGGACAGGCTTGCGTGCAGGTGTTCTTTGTCCGTGCGAACCAGAACTGGGGCAATCACGACTACTATCCGCGCATCAGCGGGGATGAGGATATGTCCGAGGTGATGGAGGCCTTTGTCGGCCAGTTTTATTCCAACCGCGAACCACCCCGCCTTTTGATCCTGTCACACGGTCTGGACAACGACGATCTGATGGCCGAAGCTTTGGCCGAGAAAGCCGAACGCAAGGTCGAAATCATAGTGCCCCAGCGCGGCGAAAAGGCGGAACTTGTGCAAAACGCCCTCCGCAACGCCCGCGAGAGCCTTGCACGCAAGATGTCCGAAACCGCCACGCAGGCACGCCTGCTGAAAGGCGTGGCTGAGGCCTTTGATCTGGAAAAGGTGCCCCAGCGGATCGAGGTGTATGATAACTCGCACATCCAAGGCGCCCATGCTGTGGGGGCGATGGTCGTGGCGGGGCCGGATGGTTTTGACAAAAACCAGTACCGCAAGTTCAACATCAAAGGCGATAGCCTTACCCCCGGCGATGACTTCGGCATGATGAAAGAGGTTCTGACCCGCCGCTTCCAGCGCCTCTTGAAAGAAGACCCCGAACGGACCCAAGGGACGTGGCCCGACCTGTTGCTGATCGACGGCGGGCAGGGGCAGGTCAGTGCTGTGCGCGAGATCATGGATACGCTGGGCGTCAGCGATATTCCGATGGTGGGCGTCGCCAAAGGCGAAGACCGCGACGCGGGCAAAGAGGAGTTCCACCGGACTGGCAAACCGGTCATGGCGCTACGGCACAATGACCCCGTGCTCTATTTTATCCAACGGATGCGGGACGAGGTGCACCGCTTTGCCATTGGCACGCACCGCGCGAAACGGTCCAAAGCCATTGGGGCCACGCCGCTGGATGACGTGCCGGGCGTCGGGGCCACACGCAAACGGGCCCTGCTGGCCCACTTCGGGTCGGCCAAGGCTGTCGCGCGTGCGAATCTGGCGGATTTAAAAGCAGTGGACGGGGTGTCGGCGAAACTGGCGCAGACGGTGTATGATTACTTCCATGAGAATGGTTAAGTCGGCGCTTGCGTCCGGTCATGCTGCCCGTAATCGCGACGGATACTGTAGATCGCAGCCTCTTCCAAACCGGACGTGCCAAGGTGTTGATCAAGCAACGCCTGCGCGGCCGCAGCGCCATCCACCGTCGCCAGCGCAATAAACTGGCCCTTGTGGTTGACGCTTTCGAAGCCGCTAAAGGCGGGGTTCGTCACAGGTGCCGTTCCATAAAGTGCGACGACATGTGAACTATCAGACGCCCCTAAAAGTGTTACCTCGCCACCCGTCCAATGCAAAACCCGCGCGCCCACACGAATACGGTAGTCGGTGAAATGCACCTGCCGCCCTGCGGTTTGCGACCGCCGGTGCGTTGCGTCTTTGCGCCAAGCGACAATGGCCTCTTCGCTGTCCCATAGCTGGTGGGAAAGGATCACATCCGCATCAGTCAGAGAGGCGTAACGATCCAGAAACGCAAGGCCGGTATGTTTCGCCAGCACCGGACGCAACAGCGCGACATGTTCAAAATAATGCGCCAGATGCCCGGGTTTCGGGCGAACCTCGAAAAACAGCGCGTGCATGGTACGCTACCCCCCCACCATATAAGGCATCAAAATCACCTCATTCTCCGGCCCGATCTTCGTGAACCACGCCTCGCGGTAGATCACTCCGTCCAGCGCCAGCGACACCCCACGTTTGATTTGCGGGGCGAGGCCGGGGTGTTTTTCGACCAAGGCGTCCAGCAACTCCTTGAAATTGCTGGCCTCCACCTCGACCCATTCCTCGCCATCAGCGAAGGCGCGCAGCGATCCCCAGAGTTTGACGCGGACCATCGCCCCTAGCCCGTGATTGCCTTCAACACACGTGGCGGCGACATCGGCAGTTCCGTCAACCGCACGTTTGCCGCGCGTGACACAGCGTTCGCGATGGCCGCCAAGGGGGGTACGATCGGCGTCTCGCCCACGCCGCGCACACCGTAGGGATGGCCGGGGTTGGGGATTTCAAGGATTACCGTTTCAATTGGTGGCAGGTCCGAAGCCACGGGAATGCGGTAGTCAAGGAAAGCAGGGTTCTGCAAACGCCCATCCTCGCCATAGATGTATTCCTCGTTCAACGCCCAACCGATCCCTTGCACGGCCCCGCCTTGCATCTGTCCTTCGACGTAATCGGGATGCACCGCTTTGCCTGCGTCCTGAAACACTGTGTAGCGCAGGATTTTGACAGCACCGGTTTCCCGGTCCACTTCGGTATCGCACAGGTGCACACCAAAGCTGACGCCAGCACCATCGGCGTTGACCTCGTGGTGGCCTGCGATGGGCCCGCCGGTGTTGCCTGCAATGGCCGCAATCTCGGCCAGTGTCATGGGTGGATGCGTGCCTGCGTTGGGGCCAGCAGGTTTGGCAGCGCCGTCTTCCCAGATCACCGCGTCTTCGTCGATATCCCAGATTTTCGCCACACGGCGGCACATCTCTTTGATCGCGGCGCGCGCGGCTTCAATCGTGGCAAGGCCGACCGCAAAGGTCACGCGGCTGCCGTCGGTGATATCGTTGAAGCCCAAAGACGATGTGTCAGCGATCACTGTGCGGACCTTGTCATAGGGCACGCCCAGTTCTTCGGCTGCCATCATCGAAATCGACGCGCGCGAGCCGCCGATATCGGGGTTGCCTTCAACTACGCCAACGGTCCCGTCATCGTTGATGTTCAGCGACACACAGGTGTTGCCACCAAAGTTGAACCAGAACCCACAGGACAGCCCGCGCCCTTGGTTCGGGCCAAGGGGGGCAGTGTAATGCGGATGCGCTTTCGCCGCCTCCAGCGTGGCGACCAGCCCGATGTCGTTGAAGGTCGGCCCGTAGGACGACAGCGTGCCCTTGCGCGCCGCATTCATCAGGCGCACATCCAGCGGATCAAGGCCCAGTTCCTGACAGAGCTCGTCTACCACACTTTCCACCGCATAGATTGCTGTGGGCGCACCGGGGGCGCGGTAGGGGATTTCCTTGGGGCGGTTGGTCATGGCGTTCCAGCCGATCGTTTCGACCGCTTCCAGATCGTAGGCGGCAAAGGCTGCCTGTGCGCCCATTTCAACGGTGAAGTTGGGATAGGCCCCGCCCGAATAACGCAACTCGCCCCGCGCGGCGGTAATGCGGCCGTCGGTGGTCATGCCGATCTTGATGTCCATGGACGATGAAATCGTCGGCCCCGTTGCCTTCAGTACTTCATCGCGGGTCATCACGATCTTGACGGGTTTGCCCGACTTGCGCGACAGCGCGAGCGCCACAGGTTCAATGAAGGTCGATGTCTTGCCGCCAAAACCACCGCCGATTTCGGATGCAGTGATGCGCAGCTGGCTTTCTTCCACGCCCAGAACAGCGGCACAATTCGCGCGCACCATGTATTGACCTTGGGTGCAGCACCAGACCTCGCCACGGCCATCATTACCAAGGCTCGCCATGCAGGCCTGCGGTTCGATATAGCCTTGGTGGGTCGCGGCGGTTTTGAAGCTGCGTTCGATGATCTTGTCCGCCTTGGCAAAGCCTGCGTCCAGATCACCGTGCCCGAATTTGCAGTAGGTGGTCACGTTTTGCGACATGCCTGCCGGCACGTTTTCAAGCGCGCGGCCTTCCTGCACCACGGGTGCATCCGGCTTCATCGCGGCGTCCACATCGGTGACATGGGGCAGAGGTTCATATTCTACCTTGATCAGCCGGATCGCCTGTTTCGCAATCGCCTTGCTGGTTGCTGCGACCGCGGCAACAGCGTGCCCATCGTAGAGCGCCTTGTCACGCGCCAGGCAGTTGATTGCCACATCCGCGAAATCAGCGTTCTCCGGCATCGCAAGGTCAGCACCTGTAACAACGGCCTTCACCCCGGCCAGCGCTTCTGCCTCGGATGTATCAATCGATACGATCCGCGCATGGGCATGCGGGCTGCGCAGAATCCGGCCATGCAACATACTGGGTGCAGAGATATCCGCGCCATAGGCGGCCTTGCCCGTGACCTTGTCGATCCCGTCCGGGCGGGTCACCCGGGTGCCGACAACATTGAACCTGCGCTTTACCTGATCATCGAATGCCATGTTATGCGGCCCTCATTTCTGCAGCGGCCTTTTGGACCGCCTTGATGATTTTGTCATAGCCGGTACAGCGGCAAAGATTGCCCGCCAGCCAATAGCGTACCTCAGTGTCTGTTGGATCGGGGTTCTTTTCCAAGAGCGCCTTGGCCGCCACCAGAATGCCTGGCGTGCAGATGCCGCATTGCAAGGCGGCTTCTTCCAGAAACACACGTTGCAAAGGATGCAGGCTGTCGCCCTTGGCCATGCCTTCGATGGTTTCAATCTCGGCGCCTTCGGTTTCGACACCCAGCACCAGACAGGAACAGACCAAACGCCCGTTCATCATCACACTGCAGGCACCGCAATCGCCTGTGCCGCAGCCTTCCTTTGCGCCTGTCAGACCAAGCCGGTCGCGCAGTACATCCAATAGGCTTTCATCGGCGTGGCAGAGGAATTCTGTCTCATCACCGTTGATGGTTGTTGCAATGGGTATCGTCTTCATAGCTGACCTCCTGCGCGCCCATAGGCGATAAGGGCTGCGCGTTTCGCGAGAACCCCTGCTGTTTTCGTGCGGAATTCGATAGTTCCGCGTTTGTCTGTGATCGGCGAACAGGCAGCTTCGACCGCGTGCACCATTGCAGCGATGGCTGCGTCATCCAGCTTTGAGCCAACAAGCGCCGCCCCTGCGTCTTTCACCAGACGCACCGTCGGGGCTACGGCCCCAACCGCGACGCGCGCGGATGAGACTGTGCCATCCTCCTCGAGCGCAAGGCTGACGGCCGCCGATGACACCGCGATGTCCATTTCGGTGCGGGGAATAAAGCGCAAATAGGCGTCACCTGCATGCGCAGGGCGGGCAGGCAGATAGATCGAAGTGATGAATTCCCCTTTGCTCAGAGAATTCTTGCCGGGTCCTGTCGGGATATCCACAACAGGCACATCGCGAACCCCCTCAGGGCCGTGCACCCGAGCCACCGCTTCTGCTGTGACCATCGCGGGCACCGCATCGCCCGCAGGCGAGCCGGTGCACAGGTTGCCTGCCATCGTCGCACGGCTTTGGACCTGGGAAGAGCCGATCAACTCGACCCCTTCCACCACGCCGGGCCACATTGCCTTTACCGCGTCATGTTCACCCAGTTCCGCCCCTGACACCGCCGCCCCAATGCGAAATCCACCGTCTTCAGCGACGATTTCACGCATGCCGGGCAGGTGCTTGAGGTCGACCATCAGATCAGGCTCGACCATCTCTGCCTTCAACTGCACAAGCACATCGGTGCCGCCCGCCAAAATGCGGGAAATGCCTGTTTCGTCACGCAATAGGGTTGCAGCCGCCTCAAAACTCTCGGGCTTAACGTATCTCATTGGGTATCCCCATATATCGGTAGGATTTGCGGCGCACGCGCACCGCGTCAGGCGCATTGTGTCTTGAACGTCCCAGAGGGTCAAATCCATTCCCGCCGGATTGGGCCAGATTCTCGACACGCCTACTGGTATCGGACGCCGCGCCGCGCTACCACTCATCTATGACATTGAACCTGCCAAATATCCTCACAATCCTGCGACTGGCCGCAGCGCCCGGTGTTGTGGTGATGTTTCTTTATTTCGCGCGGCCTTGGGCGGATTGGTTCGCGCTCGTGCTGTTTATCGTCGCGGCGCTTACGGATTTTCTTGACGGCTATCTGGCGCGCGCATGGAAGCAGGAGAGCAAGCTTGGCGCGATGCTGGACCCGATTGCCGACAAGGCGATGGTGATCATTGCGCTGGTCGTGATTACGGGCTTTTCCGGCATGAACCCGTGGATTTTGCTGCCTGCCACGGTGATTATCTTCCGTGAGGTATTTGTCTCTGGCCTGCGCGAGTTTTTGGGCGATACCGCTGGCACGTTGAAGGTGACGAACCTTGCGAAATGGAAAACAACCGCCCAGATGGTCGCGATTTCCATGCTTTTCGCGACCGGCGCGTTTGAGCATTATTTCGGGATGCAAAGCTTTGGCATGGATGAAACGATTATTCGGGGCATACTATCTGGCGAGATTGATGATGAACTTGGACTGAGATGGAAGGCTTGGGGTCATGACATAAGCTGGTGGGGCGGTATCGTAATGCTCTGGGCCGCTGCGGTTTTGACACTGGTGACCGGCTGGGATTACTTCAACAAATCGCGGCCTTTTCTACGAGATGGTGAGATATGAACGTTGTTTATTTTGCATGGGTGCGTGAACGCATCGGCCTGCCGCAAGAAACGGTAGAAACGGGTGCGGCAACGGTGAAAGACCTGATTGCCGAACTCACTGCCCGCGAAGAGCGCTATGCCGCTGCCTTTGCCGATATCAGCGCGCTGCGCGTCGCACTTGATCA
>CAYZKE010000197.1:3691-6534 GCA_964478505.1 uncultured Loktanella sp. | reverse complement strand
CGATGATATCGCGCAGGCGCTGGCGCTGATGGGGGTCAAACCGACGTGGGACAGCGCCAACAGACGCGTAACGGGGTTTGAGGTTTTGCCGCAATCCGTCTTGGGCCGCCCCCGCGTTGACGTGACCCTGCGCATCTCCGGCTTTTTCCGCGATGCCTTCCCGCAGCTGATCGCGCTGGTCGATAGTGCCGCCCGCGCTGTGCAAGACATGGATGAACCCGATGATCTGAACCCTGCCGCTGCCCGCGCCAAAGCGGGCGAAGACCAAACCCGCGTCTTTGGGTCAAAACCGGGCGCTTATGGAGCAGGCCTACAAGCGCTGATCGACGAACGCATCTGGGCCGATAAATCAGATTTCGCTGAGGCCTATCTGGAATGGGGAAGCTACGCTTACGGTAAAGGCGCTGAGGGACGCAAGGACCGAAAAGCCTTTGAAGCGCGGCTTTTACAGACCGAAGCGGTGGTGCAAAACCAGGACAACCGCGAACACGACATCCTCGACAGCGACGATTACTATCAGTTCGAAGGCGGTGCTGCTGCTGCCATCAGCACGCTGCAGGGCCGCGACCGGCCCATCTATCATAACGACCATTCCCGCCCAGAACGGCCCCTGATCCGCACGCTCGAAGACGAAATCGGCCGCGTCGTGCGCAGCCGCGTGGTAAACCCCAAATGGATCGACGGCGTGAAACGGCACGGCTACAAAGGTGCGTTCGAAATCGCGGCGACGGTCGACTACCTTTTTGCCTTTGCCGCCACCACAGGTGCAGTGCGCAACCACCATTTCGATCTGGTCGAAGAGGCCTTCATCAAAGACGAAGCCACCCGCGATTTCATCGCCGATGCCAATGCACCAGCGCTCAAGGAAATCGCGCAGCGCCTGCAAGAGGCGATTGACCGCAATCTCTGGCAGCCCAAATCTAATTCCGCCCGGGCGCGGATTGCAGGGCTTTTGTAACAACGCAGATGCCACAATGATAACTTGTTGTGGTCATGAGTTTTCCTTCGATTGAACTGATGAGTTAGCCGTTCAACTGGAACGACATCCATAACTCAGACTTAGGAAATTTTATGTTCGCTAAAAAAATGGGCGCAGCAGTCTTTATTGCTTTGACAACAATCGCATGCAGCCAGGCAGAAATCACCCAGCCACCCATCCCCGTAACACCGAAAGTTGCATCAAACGCCTCCGGCCTCGATGTCTATGCAGGCCCGCGGAGCCGCGGTGCGCAGGTTCCCCAGTTCCGTGGTCAGGAAATTGTTCAGATCCGCACTTGGGGCGCTGTTGACGGGGGCGCCCGCTCAGAAATGATTGGCGTGAACTGTATTCTCGATTCCGGTGTTTACTCCGCTGCATTCCAGACACCTGCGAATGTCTTGGTCCCAGACTACGGTCCCAATTCTCCTGCTTTGTTTGTACGTTGCGAAAACGGAAACACTTCGGGTTCAATCACAGTGAACGCTGTGAACAAGACCGCGCAAGAACGTAACGCCAGCGCTGCAGGCACAGGCCTCCTTGGCGCGATCGTCATCGGCGCAGTCAACGAGTCACGCCGGAATAACGATACAGACGACTTCGGCTATAACCCGATCACCGTCCAGCTTCGTTAATCCGCGCAAGCAATCGCAACACGCATCATCGCTGCATCCCCGCTCCAGGTGCCATCAACGGGGGTGCAGCCGGTCACTTCGGTCACCGCCTGCCCGGCACGCGGGATGATCGACCGAAGCGATGGCGCGAATTCAGTGTTAGTGCGCAATAACTCAACCTCGTTGTCTTTACGCCGCACATCAAATGTACTGCCCTCAACCGTGACGGTTTCCGCCTCAACACCCATGAAGCCGAGCGAAGCGGTATCACATCCCGCAAGGCACAGTATAAAAACAACGCTCAAATTCTTCATTTCATCGGCATCCTTCTCTCAATACTGTTGTGCCCAATCATGATTAATGAAACGTTTACAGTAACGAAAAGGGGCTTTTCATGACTGATGACACCACACCGCAAGGCGACGAACGCCACGCGATGAAAATGGCCAAGAAAAAGGCCGCGCGCGATAAAATCATGGCGACCAAGACCGACAAAAAAGGTCTGGTCATCGTCCATACCGGCAAAGGCAAAGGCAAATCCTCTGCCGCTTTCGGCATGATCTTTCGCTGCATCGCTCATGACATGAAATGCGCGGTCGTCCAGTTCATCAAGGGCGGCATGTCCACCGGCGAACGCGATCTGATCCTTGCTAAATTCAGCGACACCTGCGCCTTCCACACGATGGGCGAAGGCTTCACCTGGGAAACGCAGGACAAATCCCGCGACACCGAAATGGCGCAGGCGGCATGGGCCAAAGCCAAAGAACTGATCCTGGACGAGACAAATCACATGGTCCTGCTCGATGAAATCAACATCGCGATCCGCTATGACTATGTCAGCGTCGCCGAGGTTGTCGCCTTCCTGCGCGACCATAAGCCGGAAATGACCCATGTGGTCCTTACCGGTCGCAACGCCCACGACGACCTGATTGAACTGGCTGATCTTGTGACGGAAATGGAACTGGTCAAACATCCTTTCCGCTCAGGGATCAAAGCGCAGATCGGCGTGGAATACTAAGGCATTCAGTGCCGGAGGCTGTCAGATGCATCATGTAATCGAACTGAGCGACAGCGACTACATCGCCAGTGGCGGTGAGCGTGATGTCTATCAGCATCCTTCCGATCCCACAAAACTTCTCAAAGTGTTGCGTGACATCACAAACGAACGCATGCGGTTTACCTTCCGGGACATCTCGACATGGCTCTTGCCCGATGCCCGCCTGCGCCTGATCCGCAAAGAGTACGATGAATAC
>CAYZKE010000197.1:0-3591 GCA_964478505.1 uncultured Loktanella sp. | reverse complement strand
GGATATGAGTGTGTGTTGGTCGACGGGTTCGGTGACGTACACGCTCTGCCCGTTCGCTCGATGGGGCGCTGGGCAAACGCGTTGGGGCTTCATGACAGCTTCAAGATATTGGCCAAGCGGACCGGTTTGGTATGGGATCGCAAGAACCGCAGCTTCCAACGCGCCGAAGGTGAATGATGTCACCGCTGCGACCCGCCCACATCAACCACGACCAATGCCGGAGAGCTTCATGCCCAAACACCGCGTCCTGACTGAATTCGGCATGGGCACCAGCCTGCGCCGGCAAGACTATACCCAAGCTGCGCGCCGTGGATTGCAGGACGCGCTGTGGCACAACTCGATCAATATGGCCGAACTCTTTGGGTTTCCCAAAGAAGCCATGCTGATTGACGTGGAAATCGGCGTGCAACAGCCCGATCAGGTCGACACCGCAAGTCTGCTGGACATCTTTCCTTACGGCCAGCCTACGATCACCGTCCACCACGGTGGCCTCGATGTTCCCCGCCCCGACGGCAAGCCGACGGTCATTGCCAATGTCGCCATCAATGTCTCATTCGAAATGGAGCGGACCTAATGGATCAGCGCATCATCATCGAAATGGGCATGGGCAACGACCTGCACGGGATGGACTATCAAAAAGCCGCCGCACGCGCGATCGAAGACGCGATCCGGCATTCCACTCTGCCGATATTCGACAGCATCAACCTGCCCCACGGCGAAATGCGGGTGCAGGTCACCGTTGCTGTGCAAGAGCCTGACAAAATCGACCCGGAGGCTCTGACATCTGGCCTGCCGCGTGGACGTGCGCATATCAGCGTTGTCAAAGGCGGGCTGAATATACCCAACCCCGAAACAGGTGACACCGCCGTTATCGCCACAGCGGCAGTAGAGGCCTTTTTGCCGTCTCAAGCCGGCAAATGGGTACAAGCCTAGATGGAGCTGACGCAGGCCCATCGCGACGCCTTGCAGGATATCCTGCTCTGGCGGCGTGATGTCCGGCACTTTCTACCCGATCCGGTCCCGCAAGAGGTGCTGGAGCGATTGCGAAAAACGATGGATTTTGCGCCTTCGGTCGGAAATGCGCGGCCTTGGCGGGTACTCCACGTGAAATCCCCCGATCTGCGCGCGGCCGTGATCCACAATTTCGAGACCGCGAATGCACAGGCCGCCGCAGCCTACAAGGACGATCAGCGCGCCGCCTATAACCGGCTCAAACTTGCAGGGCTCCGCGAAGCGCCGGTCCATCTTGCCATCTTTACCGAAACAGACCCTGATGCAGGGCACGGTCTGGGGCGCCAGACAATGCCCGAAATGCTCAGCTATTCGACCGTCGCCGCCATCCACACCCTTTGGCTTGCTGCCCGCGCAGAAAACCTTGGCGTCGGCTGGGTTTCAATCCTTGATCCGCAGGCTGTGGCGCATAGTCTGCATGCGCCCGACAACTGGGATCTGACCGCCTATCTTTGCCTCGGGAAAGCCGCCTCGGACGATCACACACCGCTGTTGCATCGCAACGCGTGGCAAACCAACGCAGAAACCATCTGGCAGGATATCTAGACCTTCTGCGCAGCCTTCCTGACAGCGCTCAGCGTAGAACCCGTTGTCAGCGCCTCCTCATCGACCTGACACTCAATGATAGCCACGGTGCCTGCGGCTTGCGCGCGCGCAAAGGCTTCGGCAAAATCCTCTGACCGCGTGACCTTCTCACCGTGCCCGCCATAGGCGCGCGCGAGTGCGGCAAAATCAGGGTTGGCAAGTGCAGTTCCTGACACACGCCCCGGATATGTCTTTTCCTGATGCATGCGGATCGTGCCATAGCGGCCGTTGTTCATCACCACGACAATCGGCTTTGCGCCATGCTGAACAGCGGTCGACATCTCGTTACAGGTCATCTGGAAACAGCCGTCACCGGCAAGGCAAACGACAGTGCGATCCGGATGTGCCAAAGACGCGGAAATCGCCGCCGGAAACCCGTACCCCATCGACCCGGAAGTCGGGGCAAGCTGTGTGCCGTATTGCTTGTAAACGAAATAACGGTGCAGCCATGCAGCATAGTTCCCTGCCCCGTTTGTGATGATCGCATCGTCAGGCAGATGCTCGGACAACCATTTGATCACCGCCTCTTGCTTCAGCGCGCCGGGGCTTTCCTGCGGGATCAGCCAGTGGTCATAATCAGCCCGCGCAGCGCTGCTCCAGCCGGACCAATCGCCCGCATGTTCGGCATTTGCCAACTGGCGCAGCACCGCAGGCGCGGTGGCGTTGATTGCGATGTCAGGGGTGTAAACCCGCCCCAGTTCATCCGCGTCTGCATGGACATGTACGATCCGCTTACCGGGATTGGCGGGGTCAACCAGCGTGTACCCTTGGGTTTCGATATCGCCAAACCGCGTTCCAAGCAGGATCAGCGTATCCGCATCGCGCACCCGCTGTGCAAGTTTCGGATTGATCCCGACGTTCAGATCACCGGCATAATTGGCATGGTGGTTATCCATGTAATCCTGGCGCCGGAAGCTTGCTGCGACCGGGACATTCTGGCGCTCGGCAAAGGCCTGCAGATCGGCTTGGGCCTGTGCAGACCAGTGCGGGCCACCCACGACGACCAGCGGGCGTTCGCCCTGTGCCAAAGCGTGCAGGATCGACTGGGCTGTACTATCAGGCAGCGGATTCGCGATCACGGCGGGAATATGTAGATCCGGCACATCGGCGCTGGCACTGAGCATGTTCTCCGGCAGGGCCAACACCACAGGACCGGGGCGGCCCGACATGGCCACACGAAAGGCACGGCCGATATATTCCGGCAGGCGATCGGTGTCGTTCACCTGTGCGACCCATTTCGCCAGACCGCCAAAAAATGCCTTATAATCAACCTCTTGAAAAGTCTCGCGATCCGTCTGCCGATTGTCGATCTGACCGACGAACATAACCATCGGCGTGCTGTCCTGCATCGCGATATGGATGCCGGCAGAGGCATTGGTCGCCCCCGGTCCACGGGTGACAAAACAGACGCCGGGCTTACCAGTCATTTTGCCGTAGGCCTCAGCCATCATTGCCGCACCACCTTCCTGACGGCAGACGATGTTGGGAATGCCGCTGTCGTACAGGCCATCCAGGGCCGCAAGAAAGCTTTCGCCCGGCACCGAGAATACTCGCTCTACGCCGAGCTTAACCAGTTGATCGCTCAATATTTTGCCGCCATGCCGGACCATGATGTTCTCCCAGATTTTGCGGGCAGCATGTGCCATGCACATAGGCTGTGCAAGGGCTACTGTTGCGCTTTCCAACCTGCGCTCTATCTGTCCTGAAACCGTTGAAAGGATTACAAATGACAACTCTTCTTGGCATTTCAGGCTCGCTCCGCAAGGCATCGACCAACACGCTTCTGGTCCAGAACGCAGCAGAGATTTTTGGCGCTGACAGCTTCACGCTTGCTGACATCGATTTTCCCCTCTTCAACAGTGACGTGGAAGCGGCAGACGGCATACCTGCGAAGGTCCAAACCCTTTCCGATCAGATCGCTGCGGCGGATGCGGTAATTATCTCCACGCCCGAGTACAACAAGGCACCCTCGGGTGCGTTGAAGAACGCGCTGGA
>CAYZKE010000196.1:3654-6551 GCA_964478505.1 uncultured Loktanella sp. | reverse complement strand
ACCACCATGGACCCCGCCACCCGCAAACTGATCCGCGTTACCGTGCATGACGACGTGCCGGGAGATACAGCCGATCTGGTGGAGCGTCTGATGGGGAAGAAACCGGAATTGCGGTTCCAGTATATTCAGGAAAACGCACGGTTTGTGGAGGAGTTGGATGTTTGAGTGGCAAAAAATTCCAAAGTAAATCGTTAGGTATCTGCAAGCTCACGGGTATTGAGGGTCAATATGTAAAAAGCCACATCATCCCGCAGGCACTAACACGACCGTCCAGATGCGGTGCGCCTTTAGTGCAGTCATCCAAAGGATCAGGCGGAACAAAGCGTTGGTCAAGCTGGTATGACAAAAGCATGGTTACGCGTGAGGGCGAGGACTATCTAGAGAGAATAGATACCAGGGCTATCCGAATTCTAAAGAAACATAAGATGGTATGGCGCTCTTGGAATGGCGTTCCACCTATTTTCCAAAGCTTGTCAGCATTGTTGCCTGATCACTCCATACGCGAGATTCAGTTGGGCGTTGAGGATGGTTACTCCCTTAAACTGTTTTTGGTCAGCATCTTGTGGCGAGCATCAGTGTCTAGCTTACCCGATACACAGGACATAAAACTTAGCGAGCATCAGGAAAATCTGATTGCAGCCGCAATAAAAGGCGAGCGTATTTCTGACTCTAAATTTGCAACGGCTCTTATTCAGATATCGACGTATGGCGAATACCAAAACGCATTGCCATTTTACGATGCTAAGCAAACACCTCCGTTCGAGGATGTTCCGGTGCGGGAAATTCCTATGTACCGATTGTTTGTTGATGGCTTGATCGCCCACATCCATCTCAAAGACGAAGAAGATATGGACGATAACGCTCTATATTTGGGTTGTGCAGATAGAATTGTCGTTCCGGGAATACGTTATGAAGCATCGTTCCAATATGAGAATGGTCTAAACCTGATGTACGAGACTTACCTCGGCTCAAAAAGCCCTAGTAAACCGTAGACCAAAATAAAACCAGCACCCGACCTGGAGGGCGTTGCAACCTCTCAACAGCACCGCACTGCTACACACACAATCCATCTCCAACAATCCCACCGTCGCAAAAGCGCCCTCACGGTATCGATCGGGGGCTGCCCGGCGATGCCGGGCGGGGTGTTTGGTGAGGGGCATCGCCAATCAGGTCGGGGCAGGCGTACACCGCGTACATACGCCTTGTGTACACCTTGTGTACGCAATGTGCCCCACCCTTTCCCTACGTCAACCGCGCCCTATTTCCCAAATATGCGCTATCTCGTACTTGCCCTTTTCCTCGCCTCGCCCTTGGCCGCACAAGAGGTTGAAACCGACCTCGAACTGGTCCTGCTTGCCGATGCGTCGGGGTCCATCGACGCGGGTGAACTGGCCTTCCAACGCCAATCCTACGCTGCCGCCATCACCGATCCGGCGGTCGTCGCGGCCATCGAAAACACGCTCTACGGGTCCATTGCGGTCACTTATGTTGAGTGGGCCACGAACCAAGCCACGGTCGTGGACTGGACCGTCATCACCGACATGGAAAGCGCCACCCGCTTCGCAAACGCCCTCATCGGACCGCCCCGCCAAGCGAACGGGCGCAACGCCATCGGCTCGGCCCTGCTGTATGGCATGGCGCAGATAGAAAACAACAATATCAGAGGCTTCCGCCGCGTGATCGACTTTTCCGGCGATAGCATGGGCAACACATTCGGCCCGCCCATCACCCAAGCGCGCGATGAGGTGGTGGCAAATAACATCACCATCAACGCCCTGCCGATCCTGCGCAACGGTGACTTTATGGGCAACAGCCTGCCGTTGATGTACGAGCAGAACATCATCGGCGGCCCCAACGCATTCGTCATGCCCGCGCTCAGCGGACCCGAGTTCACCGACGCCGTGCGCCGCAAGCTGATCCTCGAGATCGCAGGCACCACGCCGCAGACCGAATATGCCTCACTCTTGCTGGAGGGTCTGCAGGTAGGCGATTAGGTCCACAATCGGCTGCGAGGTCATGATGGGCTGGCCGTTCTCTGCCTTGGTGGCCACATCGGTGCCTTCAAAGAAATCCCCGTAAACCGGCATCATGCTGCCATGGCTGACCAGCGGATCACGCCCGTCAATTCGCATGATCACACGTGCGGTCGGGAACACACCGCCGTTTTCGGCGGCAAGCCGTGTCAGGTTGCTGGGTGCCACAACCAAAGACGGCGACATCGGCCCGTTGCCGGTGGCCGCATTGCCGTGGCAGGTGGCGCAATAAAAGCCGAAAAGCGCCTCGCCCTGCATCGCATCCTGTGCTGCAACAGGGGATGCAAGGCCCAACGCCAGTATCGCGGGAAAGATACGCATCAAGGTCTCCTCTATGCTGCTGTGATCAGCCTAGGCAGAGGATGCGCCTTCTGCGTTGATGCAAATCAACTAGCGCAGTGTCAGACCACCAATCGCCGCGCGGATCACGCTGTCGGTGTCATCACTGTCACCCGACACGGCCAGCCCGATCAGTGCCCCTTTTTCGCCGCCGAAGGCACGGGCATAATCCGCCGCCAGATCAACGCTTTCGCTGAACGATCCGGTCCCGGCCTGTCGTAATGCAACAGTTACCCCCTGCCCCGCAGGACCATAAGGCGACGGGATCACCTGCCCGCGCGCATGATTGCCACCCCAGGCGTACTGGATGATCCGCACATCATCATTGCCCAGCAGAGCACGGATATTGGCCCCTTCAAGGCTGGGCGCGATGCTCTGCGGCACAAACACAAAGTAGAGCGAGATGTTGCGATCATCTCCGCCTTTCAGGCTCAGATCCGTGGGTGGCACGGATTGTTCGACGCTCCAGTTCCACGTCGCGGCACCTGTCCCCCAATCCGCTGGCGCGACACGGCTCCAGGCGAT
>CAYZKE010000196.1:0-3554 GCA_964478505.1 uncultured Loktanella sp. | reverse complement strand
ACCCGGCATCTGCCGTTTTCACGCGAACGTTAGCGCAGGTTACTGCTGGATGGATTCGAGATATTCTGTCAGCACCAAGAGCTTCATGGGCACCGGTGTGCCCAGCCCCTGCTCTTCCACGATCACGGTCTCGCCCAGATCACCCGCGCCGAATTCCGGCATCGCCGTGCTGAAATGCGCGCCACGGTCCAACCCGTCGATAGTGCTCATGACCTGATTTACGGGAAAAACACCTCCATTGCGGGCCGAAATCGTGGTCAGATCAGGCGGTGCCACGGCCAGATCGCGCGCTGCCGGACCATCCCCTTTGCCATCGACGCCATGGCAACTGGCGCAGTTTTCCATGTAGGCTGTCCGCCCGTCGATGGGTTCTTCGACACAAGCCGTCAGGCCCAGCGCCAGCAAAATAATGACGTACCGCATATCAGCCTCCTGTTTTGTCCAGACTGTAACAAAAGCACGCAATCTGCCACCATGATTTGTATCAATCAGCAGATTATCGTCGATCAGGCCGTTTCGAGAACACCGCCATTCAGACGCACCTGTCGATCCATCCGCGCGGCCAGTTCAAGGTTATGTGTCGCAATCACGGCCGCAAGGCCCGTATCGCGCACAAGCCCCATCAGCGCCGCAAACACCTGATCCGAGGTGTCAGGGTCAAGGTTTCCTGTCGGTTCATCCGCCAGCAAAAGCGCAGGTTCATTGGCCAAGGCACGGCAGAACGCCACCCGTTGCTGTTCGCCCCCCGAAAGCGCCGCAGGACGGTGCCCGGCACGCGCCGCGATCCCGACACGATCCAGCAAGGCCATTGCGTGTTTCTCGGCCGCCTGCTCGGAACAGCCGTTGGCCAGTTGCGGCAAGACGATGTTTTCGAGCGCAGAAAACTCCGGCAGCAGATGGTGGAACTGATAGATAAACCCTACGGTTGAGCGGCGCACCGCCGTGCGTTTGCGGTCAGACAGGCGGGTCATATCCGTGCCCTCAATCTGCACCGTGCCGTCGTCGGGCGTATCCAAAAGGCCTGCAATATGCAGCAAGGTCGATTTGCCCGCACCTGACGGGGCGACCAGTGCCACAACCTCACCCGGTTTGACGTCCAATGAAACGCCTTGCAGGACACGCACCTCGTTCGGTTTGCCTGCGTTGTAGGTTTTTGTCAGGTCTGCAACCTGCAGCGTAAAATCACTCATAGCGCAGCGCCTCGACAGGGTTCATGCGGGCGGCACGGCGTGCAGGAAAGATCGTGATAATCCAAGACAGGCCCAGCGACAGCGACACCGCTTTGAGTACATCAACAAGCCGCAATTCGGCGGGGATGTTGTAAATCCCCCTGATGGACGGATCCCAGACACCGCCCCCCGCGACATAGTTCACAAAGCTGAAAATCGTGTCGATGTAGATGGCAAAAAGGCAGCCAAGGATCACGCCCAGCGCAGTCCCGATCGTGCCAATCCCCGCGCCGCAGATGAAGAAAATCCGCAGGATCGACCCTTCGGTCAGGCCCATGGTGCGCAGGATGCCCACATCGCGCCCCTTGTTTTTCACCAGCATGATCAGCCCGCTGATAATGTTCATCGACGCCACCAGCACGAGGATCGACAGGATGATAAACATCACATTGTCCTCAATCGTCAGCGCGCGCAAAAAACGCCCCACCCTGTCCTGCCAGCTATAGGCCCACATGCCGGGGCCTGCGGCATTGGCGATGTCCTGCTTGAGAACCTCTGACTGGTTCAGATCGTCCAGCCGGATTTCCAACTCATCGGCAACACCGTCGCGGTTCATAATCAGCTGTGCAACATCAAAGGGCAGATAGACGCGCACCTCATCAATCTGGAAGCGGCCCGTTGAGAAGATGTAGACCACCTCATAGGCATTGCGCCGTGTGGCCTGACCCATGGGTGTGGATGCGCCCGAGCGCGTGGTCAGCTCAATCCGGTCGCCGATATCAAGGCCAAGGTTCGCCGCCAAAGCAGAACCGATCGCAATCCCGTTCGGCAGGTCATCGATGTTACCCGAGGTGCGTTCGCTTTGCACAATGGCATCTGACGCTTTCAGGTCCTCCAACCGGATACCGTGAATATCCGCCAGCCCGATCCGCCCCGACGGACCCGAGGCCATCGCCTGCCCGCGGATCAGCGGCGCGACGGTCCGCACCCCCTCTACCGCGCGGATATTGTCGGCGACCTGTTCGAAATCCGTGATCACCCCGCGTGGCATCACCACACTGACATGGGCATTGGCCCCCGCGATTGTGTCAATAAACTCGGCGCGAAAGCCCGAACGCACCGCCAGCGTTGCGATCAGCGCAAATACCGCAAGCGTCACACCGATCAGGCTGATCCATGTCATCACGCTGACACCGCCCTCGGCACGTTTGGCGCGGATATAGCGCCACGCGATCATCCACTCGAATTTTGCAAAGGGACGTGTTGTCCTGACCTCGGCCATGAAAGCTCCTGCTTGGGTTTGCCGCAACGTGGTGCGCGGGGGCGCAATGGTCAAGCGGGTGTGCGCTTATCTTTGTACGCCCGCCAGTCTTGACCTGTTGGTCGGGGTTTGCGCAACAAGCGTCGGACGGATGACAGGCGGATCGGCCTTGATCGTCGGTGGTTGGCGCTTCTTGGTCGTAGGCTGCGGTTTTGTGCGACGAAACGGCAGGGAAATCAGCGCTGCCAAAATCGCGAAACCGGCCCAGCCACCCAAAAATCCCGTTCCGGCAGAAGCGGCCCCCGCAACGCTCAGCGGCACAGCAGGTGTGAAATCACCCCAAACTGCCGCAAGTGTCGCGGGATCAGCCATCCGGTGCGGCAAGGTCAGACGTTCCAAGGGCGTCGCCTCGCGCAAGAGCATAAGGTTCTCACTCAGCCGCGCATGACGGGCAAAGGTCCGCCGCCAAAGCGCCTCTTGCGAGGCCACCAGCGGGGTTTCGGCCATCGCCTGCAGCATCTCTTCGCGGCCCATACCATCGGCAAGGGCGGTTTTGTCAAATTCCACCACCTGCCGCGTCAACTCGTCGACCTGGCCGGCCAGACGTTGCAGATATTGCTGCGAAAATTCAGGGTATTGCGACAGGCCAGCGGCACCGCTGAGCCCACCAATCAAACAGAGGGCGCGGATCATGTCAGCGCCCCGTTGCGGGAAATCATTGTCATCTGCTGCCTCAACGCATTTTGTTTTGCCGCTAGATAGCAGATTTTCGCAGGGCTGTTAACGCGTCATCGGCGCTATGCGCGTTCTTCCGCGTGTGTCCGCAGCCAATCAATCACATTCGCCGCATCCTGATCGGGTGGGAACACCGGATAGAATACTTTGGCAATGACACCGTCACGCGCAATCATCGTCAGGCGCTTGTGCAGATACTTGCCATCCGCTTCCATGCCCGGCAGATCAAGCGCCTTGCCGAATGCCAGATCGGCATCAGACAAAAGCGCGAACGGCAGGTGCAGGCGCGCGGCGGCCTCTGCCTGATAATCCGTGTCCTGCGTTGACAGCCCAAAGAGGTGATCCACACCATAATCGCGCAATTCCGCATAATGATCACGGAACGCACA
>CAYZKE010000195.1:1914-6554 GCA_964478505.1 uncultured Loktanella sp. | reverse complement strand
CGTGATCATTCTGGCTCTCGCGGTGATGATGGCCGTTGCAGGTATCTGGGCAATCCGGGAAACCCCCGTGGACGCCATTCCGGACCTTTCGGATGTACAGGTGATCGTCAAAACGCCCTATCCCGGTCAAGCGCCGCAGGTGGTCGAGGACCAGATCACCTATCCCATTGCAACCGCCATGCTTGCCGTGCCGGGGGCCAGCGACGTGCGCGGGTTTTCGTTCTTCGGCGACAGCTATGTCTACGTCGTCTTCGAGGATGGCACTGATCTTTACTGGGCGCGCACGCGGGTGCTGGAATACCTTGGCCAGATCGCTGCCGATCTGCCTGAAGGTGTCTCACCCCAGCTTGGACCGGACGCGACGGGCGTAGGTTGGATCTACCAATACGCGCTCATCGACCGCACCGGCGGCCATGATCTGGCCGAGTTGCGCACGCTTCAGGACTGGTTCCTGAAGTACGAGCTGCAAACTGTCGACGGCGTGTCCGAGGTCGCCACCATCGGTGGCATGGTCAAACAATACCAAGTCGTCGTCGATCCCAACAAACTGCGCGCCTATGATGTAACGCTTGCCCAGATCCGCAACGCTATCCAGGGCGCGAACCGCGAGACAGGCGGTAGCGTGATCGAGATGGGCGAGGCCGAATTCATGGTCCGCTCCACGGGCTACGTCGATGAACTGGCGGACCTGGCCAAAGCACCGCTGATGGTCAACGACCGAGGGGCCGCAATCACTTTGGCCGATGTCGCCGACATTCGCCTTGGCCCCGAGATGCGACGGGGTGTGGGCGAGTTCAACGGAGAGGGTGACGCCGTCGGCGGCGTGGTGATCCTGCGCTGGGGCGGCAATGCGCTGGCCACGATCAAGGCCGTGGAAACCCGCATCGAAGAGCTACGATCCAGCCTGCCCGAAGGGGTCGAGATCGTCACCACCTACAACCGCGCGGGCGTGATCGAGCGCGCGATCGAGAACCTGCAAAAGAAACTGACCGAGGAATTCATCGTCGTCATTCTGGTCTGTGCGGCTTTCCTTTTGCACATCCGGTCGTCGCTGGTGATCCTGCTGTCGCTCCCGCTTGGCATCTTTGCGGCCTTTATCATCATGAAGCTGCAAGGGGTGAACGCCAATATCATGTCGCTGGGCGGCATCGCCATTGCCATCGGCGCCATGGTGGACGCCGCGATCGTCATGATCGAGGCGATGCACCGGCGGATCGAAAAGGAGAAACTGACGAACGAAAATCGTTGGCGCATCGTCAGTGAATGTGCCTCAGAGGTTGGGCCCGCCCTATTCTATTCGCTTGCGATCATCACGGTCAGCTTCCTGCCGGTGTTCGTGCTGGAAAGCCAGGAAGGGAGGCTTTTCAAACCGCTCGCTTTCACCAAGACCTATGCGATGGCCGCCGCCGCGATCCTGTCGATCACGCTGGTGCCGGTGCTTATGGGTTACTTTGTGCGCGGGCGCATTCTTCCTGAACGAAAGAACCCGCTGAACCGGATCGTGATCTGGATTTACCGCCCGTTTTTGGACGCCGCCGTGGCGTGGCCATGGGCCACGACGGTGCTGGCGGGCGTACTTGTCGCCTCGATGATGTGGCCGCTTCAGCGCATCGGAACCGAATTCATGCCCGAACTCAACGAGGGCGATTTCCTCTATATGCCATCGCTCTATCCCGGTGTGTCCATCGGCAAGGCGCGCGAGGTCTTGCAACAGACCGACCGCCTGATCGCGACTGTGCCTGAGGTCTTGACCGTACATGGCAAACTGGGCCGCGCGGACACAGCCACCGATCCAGCTCCGCTGACGATGATCGAGACCACCATTCAGTTGAAGCCCGAGGAAGATTGGCGGCCCGGCATGACGATGGAGATGATCCGCAACGAGCTTGATCGCGTGGTACAGATCCCCGGCGTTACCAATGTCTGGATTCAACCGATCAAGAACCGGATCGACATGCTGGCGACCGGCATCAAGACACCCGTGGGCGTCAAGATATCCGGCGCAGACCTCAGTGTGATCGAACAGATCGGGATCGAGGTAGAGCGCGTGGTGGCCGATATTGATGGTACGGCATCGGCCTACGCTGAACGCCCCATTGGCGGGCGTTTTGTTGAGATCAATGTCGATCGCGATGCCGCTGCCCGCTACATGATGTCTGTGCGTGACATTCAGGATGTTGTGCAGACCGCCATCGGCGGCATGCAGGTGTCGGAATCCGTCGAGGGGCTGGAACGCTTCCCGATTAACCTGCGCTACCCGCAGGAATGGCGCAACAGCCCCGAAAGGCTGCGGGATCTGCCGGTAGTGACGCCCTCGGGTGCGCACATTCCGCTCGGCAGTCTGGCGGAAATAAAAGTCGTCGATGGACCTGCCATGATCCGGTCCGAAAATGCGCGACGCACCGGATTTGTATTCATCGACATCGCGGGGCGCGATTTGGGTGGCTATGTCAATGAAGCCCGTGCGCTCGTCGCCGATCAGGTCACCCTGCCAACGGGTTATTCGATCACGTGGTCCGGGCAGTACGAATACATCGAACGCATGCAGGAACGGCTCAAGCTCGTAGCCCCGGCGACACTTCTGATTATCACCCTGATGCTGTTCATGGCCTTCAATCGGGTAATCGAGGTGGGGATTATACTTGCTGCCCTCCCGGTCGCCCTGGCGGGCGGTGTCTGGTTCTTGTGGTATCTCAGCTTTGATATCTCGGTTGCGGTTCTGGTGGGCTTTATCGCGCTGGCTGGCGTGGCGGTCGAAACGGCCATCGTGATGCTGCTGTATCTCAATCTGGCATGGGAAAAACGCAAGAAAGAAGCCGCGACTGAGCGGCGCGAAATGACCTCGCTAGATGTGGAAGAGGTTGTTTTTGAAGGCGCGCTCCTACGCGTCCGTCCCAAAGTCATGACAGTCGCAACCATATTCGCAGCACTCATTCCGATCATGTACGGCACCGGAACCGGGTCCGAGATCATGCAGCGGATCGCGGCTCCGATGATCGGTGGCATGGCGACCGCGACCCTTCTGACGCTCTTTGTCATTCCGTCGATCTTCGTGATCTGGAAAAGGCTGGCCCTGAAACGGGTCAACAGAGAATTGCTGCAACCAGCTCAAGAACCCGCAGCACCTGTACCGGCGGAATAGGACCTGCCAATCAAAACCCAACCTGAAAGGACTACCCATGAAAACTCTCCCTCTTGCCCTCTCCGTTCTCGTTCTGAGCGCGCCACTGGCGTTTGCGCAAATGAACCACTCGGACATGGACCATTCGAACATGGCCGTCAGTGACGAAATGATGGAAGGTGCCGTGCATACCAAGGCCGTGGTGAATTCCATCGGCGAAGGCACTGCCAATGTCAGTCACGAACCCATCCCTGAAATCGGCTGGCCCGCCATGACGATGGATTTGGCGATGATGCCCGACGCGGAAATGATGGGCGATATTGCGGCCGGAGATTCCGTCACGCTGATGCTGATCAAGGGCGACGACGGCATGTATGCAATTGGCGCGATGATGCCTGAATAAGGCGGCGACGGCTGGCCGGAGACCTGGTTTCCGGTCAGCGTTTTTCAAATCCAGGCTCAGGAGCAAAATATGAAACCTGCCGTTTACTTTGCCGCGATCGCAGCACTTTCGCTGGCGTTCGCATCTCCAAGCGCAGATGCGCATTCCAAGAAAGAGGCAACGGAGCCTGCGGATGGGGCCGTTCTGGAGACGTCTCCGCCGACAATTTCAATGCGCTTTGACATGCCAATGCGCGTCACTCTGATCTCTCTCACCGATCAGGATGGGGCTTCGCATGATGTGACGCGCAGCGACAATATGCAGCCTGTCAGTGAATTCAGTGCCGAGCCGCCCGCGTTGCCAGCAGGTCTTTACAAGGTCGAATGGCGGGGACTGGCAGCCGATGGTCATCCAATGCAAGGAACGTTCAGTTTTGAAATCTCGAATTGAGAGCCGATGCTGAGCGCGCTCGCTTCAGCTGATTTGGTCACTTGGCTGTCCATTTGCGTAAAGGCGCTTGTCTACGCGACGGCCTTGATCGCAATGGGCAGCATATTGAGTATTTTAATGCTCCGCCGTCTTCCCGCACCCGAGGTGCAAGCGCTGCGCCGGTTGTCGGTCTTCTGCGCCATTGGGGCAGCTCTTTTGTCCCTTATGCGACTTCCGCTGCGTGCGAGTTTCCTGATGGGCGGCACATGGCAGGGCGCAACTGATCCGATGATGCTGACGATGGTTTCGGAAAGCCCCCTGGGCTCCAGCATCGCTTTGCGGCTTGTCGGACTGGCTTTGATTTGTGCGATCCTGCTGCCCGCACGCCAAGGGCGACCGCTCGCGGTCTTCGGCGTCCTTGTCGTGGCGGCATCTTTCGTGTTTCGCGGCCATGCGCTGGAAGAACCACGCTTTTTGCTTGCCGCACTCATCTCGCTCCATATCCTGGGCTTGGCGTTCTGGATTGGGGCCTTCACGCCGCTCTACCGCCTTTCGGGGGCGGACACGGCCAGTGTCGCCGGGCAGGTCAGCCACGATTTTGGCCGGATTGCCGTTTGGGTCGTTGGCGCGTTGACCTTGGCGGGCGGAGTGACGCTATGGCTGCTAACTGGCAACGTACTGGATGCGTTTTTTACCTCCTACGGGCAG
>CAYZKE010000195.1:0-1824 GCA_964478505.1 uncultured Loktanella sp. | reverse complement strand
CGGTGCTTGTGGCACTGATCCTTGTGACAACAGCAATCCTGACAACGATCAGCGCACCGGAAGCTACAAACCAAATCGGTAGTGCGGCCGCCAGCGGTCAGACTACAGAAACGAACAGAGGGGGTTTCTTATGAAAACGATCACACGTCGGACGTTTGGAGGTGGGATGTTTGCTGCACTGGCGGCAACGGGCTTTCGTCCGACAGCTCTACAGGCTGAAACGCCGCCAGACCTGATCGCGCGTGAAGGCGTGCTTCAACTTGCGCCCGCGAACTACCCTGAAACACAGGTGTGGGGCTATAACGGAGCGGTTCCGGGTCCTACGATTAGGCTGCCGCAAGGCGCCCGAATGACGCGCCGATTTCTAAATGAACTCCCGCAGCCGAGCACCATCCACTGGCATGGGATCCGCATCGACAACGCGATGGATGGCGTCCCCGGTCTGACACAAGACGTCGTCGAACCTGGAGCGACATTTCTCTATGACTTCGTTGTGCCCGATGCCGGAACTTATTGGTATCATCCCCACAATCGGTCTTATGAGCAGATGGCGCGGGGGCTTTCCGGGGCGCTGGTCGTCGAAGAGGCCGGGGGAGGCCCCGAAGTCGACAACGATGAGGTGCTTTTGGTTGATGACTGGCGTCTGGCGGAGGATGCCCAGATCGCGGGCGGTTTCGGTGATATGCACGATTGGGCGCATGCCGGTCGGATCGGGAACTGGATCACTGTGAACGGATTGGGTGACTGGCGGAAACCTGTTCAGCAGCACAGTCGTCATCGTTTGCGCCTTGTGAACACCGCAAATGCGCGGATTTTCTCGCTTGAGGCTCAGGGCCTTGGGGGCTGGATCATTGCGTTGGACGGCATGCCGCTTGATGCACCACAACCGTTGGATCGCCTGACACTGGCACCGGCACAACGGGCGGATATCATTGTTGACGTGACAGCGAGCGTTGGCGAGGAAGCTTTCCTTGTGAGTTTCGAGCGTGACGGCGGTTATGCAATCGCGACATTTGACGTCACAGCGGTTGCCCGATCCGAACGTCTGGACGCTCCGTCACCCCTGCCACCCAACCCGGTGCCGCAGCTTGGCCCTTTGGAGACTGCCAGAAAGGCAGCCCTTCTGATGGAAGGCGGGGCCATGGGACGTATGGGTGGTGCCATGATGGGCGGACAGATGATGGGCATGCGCGAGATGGCCGGAGCCGGTAAAGTCTGGGCCTTCAACGGCATGGCCGACATGCCGGATGAGCCTTTGGTTGCGGCTGATCGGGGCGAAACCGTTCGGATCGACATCACCAACGATACGGCCTGGCCCCACGCGATGCATCTTCATGGTCACCATTTCCGCCAGATCGGCTCGAATGGGACGGCAGGTCCGCTGCGTGACACGCTTCTTATGGACCGAGGCGAGACCGCGCAGATCGCATTTGTTGCCGACAATCCCGGAGATTGGCTTTTGCATTGCCACATGCTGGAGCATTCTGCAGGCGGAATGATGACATGGCTGCGCGTGGCTTGAACCGATTAGCGCCAGAATAAAACACTAAAGGAGAAATCCAATGAACCGTAGAAACTTCCTAATGATCGCCGCTGGCTCAGCACTTGCCGCTGGTCCGGTCTTTGCCGCAACGTCACGCATGAAAGTGCTCAAATCCCCGACTTGCGGATGCTGCTCTGCATGGATCGACCACGTAAAATCCGCTGGGATTGACGTTGATGCGCAAGACGTCACCCAAGATGCCTTGTGGGCCGCCAAGGAGAATGCGGGGATAACACCCGAGCTCAGCTCCTGTCACACAGGGCTCATCGAAGGATACGTCA
>CAYZKE010000194.1:0-6556 GCA_964478505.1 uncultured Loktanella sp. | reverse complement strand
CCAAACTTTGCGTCTGGCAGAACTTCGCGTTTTTCAGCGGCGTGACGACGTGACATGTGTCGGTCTCTCTCTTGTTTCTCTACGCAGTCCCGAAATTGATCCGGGACCTCTTGAACGGTAACGTGGAGGTCCCGGATCAACTCCGGGACTGCGACGTAACTTACTTAGGACGCTTCGCGCCGTACTTCGAACGACGCTGCTTACGGTCTTTGACACCTTGTGTATCAAGCACACCGCGCAGAATGTGGTAACGGACACCTGGAAGGTCTTTTACACGGCCGCCGCGGATCAGAACCACAGAGTGTTCCTGAAGGTTGTGGCTTTCACCGGGGATGTAAGAGATGACCTCAAAGCCGTTTGTCAGGCGCACTTTGGCAACCTTACGCATCGCCGAGTTCGGCTTCTTTGGTGTCGTTGTATAAACACGTGTGCAGACGCCGCGCTTCTGCGGGCAGCCTTCCATGTGCTGAGATTTGGATCGTGTGACTTTTGGCTGGCGCGGCTTGCGGATCAGCTGCTGAATCGTTGGCATCGTTTGATGTTCCCATCTATTCACATTTTGCGTTCGGCAAACGCGGGTTTCAAAAAATATGCTTCCAGTTCGGAAAGCACAAAAATTCCGCAGTCGAACCCTTACCGGAGGTTCGGTGCGGTGAGCTCCAGAGGAACAAAGCTATAAAAGCGCTCGGTTCTTGGCCACTACGTGGTATGATATCGGGACGACGAGGGATTGCCCCCAGCCCGGATGAGCGGCGTATAGGGGGAGTCTCTTGGCCTGTCAACAGCGCCATGACAGCCACGCGACTTCTGTGTCGCATGCCTGCCATTCCACCTCTGTTATCCCATATCATGCAGGCTTTATTGCTTAGCATATCACACCGGCGCCAAGTCATGCTCCAAGGTGCGCCCGTCGTGCCGTCCAGTACAAATACCCTTTGTAGGAGACCTTCACATGACACGGATCACACTCAGTCTCATGACGCTTGCCACCCTCGCCGCCTGCGCGGCGACAACCGTCGCGCCCACTGCCCCAACCGTCTCGGCCCGCGATGTCGATATCGCGATGTTCGAGGCAGAGCGCATCGCCGATCTGCCATTCACCCCCTTGTCCGACCTGCCATCGGGCGGTGTCACTTACCGTGGTCACGTCGGGGCGGAAGTTATGGGGGACGCGCAGGGCAGTATTCTAGGGGATATGACAATGCTGGTCGATTTCGGCGACAGCGATATTTCTGGCAGCGTCACCAATATCAACCTGATTGACCCGAACGGCACCCCCAACCAACGGTTCGGCGGCAGCCTTGGCATAACCGGCACCGAAACAAATGGTGACCTCGATGCCTTTGCATCCGGTCAGATCTCGGGTGTTGATAACGACGGATTCGCAGTGGAAAGCCAGATGGTATTAACGCTCGACGGTACCGTGCGCGATGATTTCAGTGAAGGAGACGCCGTCTTTGGGTCTGCGACGGGCTTTGCGACTGGCGACTTCGATATGGACGTGAATGGCGTTTTCTTTGGCACCGCGAACTAGGGCAACCTATCTGATCCGGTCCGGAACCATCCGGTTCCGGATCCGCAGCTTGGTTTCGCGGTAAAGCGTAAAAAGCCCCGTCGCGACAACAATGAGACCGCCCGTCAGCGCAAGCGCATTAGGCCATTCGCCGAACACAAGCACCCCGAGGACGAGCGCTACCAGAAGGCTGGTGTACCGGAACGGTGCCACAAACGCGATATCCCCGAACCGCATCGCGCTAACCGAGGCGATATACCCGAAGATGAGGAACCCTGTCGCGCCCGCCAGCTGCAAGCCGGAGAGCGTGGTAAAGGGCTGCCATTCCACAAAGAGAGAGCCAACGCCGCCAAGCCCCGTCACACCGACCGCCGCGACAAGTGCAACAAAGACGGAAGGCACACTACGTGACATCCTGCGTACCGCGATATCACGCAATGTGACACAGGCCACCGCCGCGAGGGCATAGATGCTGTATGCGCTAAAGTCCGCACCACCCGGCTGGATAATCAAAAGAACACCGCAAAAACCGACGATAATGGCCGAAAGCCTGCGCCAGCCCAAAGGCTCGCGCAAAAAAAGCGCCGCCGCCAAAGCAACCGAGAGCGGTAGGACCTGCAAGATCGCGCTGACATTTGCGATGGGCATGTTGAAAAGCGCGGTCAGAAAAAAATAGGTGCCGCCGATCTCGCCCACTGTCCGCAAGATCACAAGGCCCCAATCCCGCGCAGGGAACGTAAAGCGAAGCTGCCCCAGCACCTTGCACATAAAGACAAGGAATACGATCGCCCCCAGCCCGCGGATGAAGATGGCCTGAAACAACGGAATTTCATCCGCCAACGACTTCATGAAAGCATCGTTGAGCGTATAGGCGCACATCGCCCCCATCATCAGAAGCGCGCCGCGAATATTGTCAGATAAAGCGGGCATTATGCGGTGCCCTTCAGCGGAGCGAAAAGAACCATGGCACGACGTCTGAAAATGCATCCGGTGCGAGCATGCCCGGATGGACCGTGAACTGTGCCATGCGTCCGACAAAAAGGTCTGGTTTCACGTATCGTTCTACGCCGTGGTAGAAGTTGCGGTTTCTGTAATCATCGAAAAGGACAGTCGTTTCCTGCTTGATGTTCATCATGACAGCCGCAAAACATGCCGTCCGCATACGCCCATCTATCAAAACGAGGTCAGGTTCATCGCGCGTTGACGCTTGCCAGACAGAAAGCGGGTAACGCCAGAACTGCCCCCAATTCTTTGCGTTCTTCGGATAACCCCATTCCTTGGTTGGTCCCATAGAGACAGGAAAGACTTTGGCAGATGGACGTCCCTGAAAACGTTCATTGAGCCGTTCAGTCAGCATCTCTGCCCAATGCTGGTCAGATTCAACCGAAAGACACGGCTTGCCATACTCCGCTGCCAGAACGGTAGAGCCGCCACTCCCGTATTCGAGGATCGCAACGGCATCCCGATAACGCTCTTTGACAAACGCATTTTCTTCCTCAGGAAAGGTCAGCTCGAAAGAGGGCTGTGCAGTGTTTTCTAGCGTGTCTGACAACGTATTTCTCCCGCGTGAGCAAGAGGTGTCACGGCGTCAGATATCAGTACACTCTGCATGGCATTCAGACAAGTAACGCAGCGCAGTTTGGACTTACAGGCAAGTCTAATTTGGTTCTATTTCATCGCAGCACGTGCACCGCACATTTTGCATGGCGCACAACTTTGGCCGCAGTCGACCCAAGCAGATAGTCCTGCATCTCCGGCTGATGGCTGGCGATGATGATCAGATCAACGCCGTTTTTTTCGGCAAAACCGAGGATGGTGCGGGACGCATGACCATCCACCACGACAGCGGTCGCGTTGTCGACTTCCGCCACCAATGACTTGAGGTTCTCGACCATCTCGGCCTTCGCCGCCTCCAGATGGCCCGGAGGAAGGTATTGCGTCGCATATTGCGGAAGCTGTTCGATGACGTGCAGACAGGTGATCGCGCCGCCTTCTCCGCACAGAGCCTTGGCGATTTCCATCGCACCTTGGGCATTACGGTCCGCTTCGAACGAGACGGGAACAAGGATCTTCTTGTACATGGTGTGTTTCCTTTTCATGCTGAACCCAGTCTAGCCGCGCAAGAATACACACGCATTGATCTGGGTCACACACAGGAACAGCGCCCCCACAGGCTAATGGTACCAGTCCGAGCCCGGGCTGCACCAGAACTGGATGCGGGACTACGACCCGACAACGGGGCGGTACAGACAGGCTAGAGCGCAGAGCGAACCGGACCCTTTTTTCAAATCCAACCTGTTCAAGAATGAGAGAACATTCCTCCCTCAATGCGCGAGGAATCGAGCAGGCCCTTGTGATGAGGGGCGGAGGTGTGAGTGGTGGCGCATTGCAAAACATCAGAAACCCAATAGGCTTGAATAATCCCAACTTTGGACCTTTGACCACGCAGGGAAACCAGATTTTACAGCAGCTAGGTCAATAAATGAAACGTCATATCGGAAAGATTTTTGAGTTCACTTTTGAAGGCTATCGGTTTTTTGGGCTGTGTGTCTATTTTGATGATGTTTATGGATACCTTTGTGGTTTTTCAAAGCATCAGGAAGCGCTCCAAAGATGGACTGGAGATCTAAACAAAGATGACGATATCGCGCTCTATGCGTACATACGTCTCGATGCACTTATTCGCTCCAAGAATGCGGTTCGTGTCGCTACCTTAGCTGGTTTTGAACCCTTCCTGCCTCCTATGCGCGGCGGTGGAGGTAGGCGACCGGACGGGTCGGCTAAGTCTTGGGCGATCTATGATAGCAATGGTTGGAGGGCCGTTGCTGCGGACGATCCTGAACTACCGTATTTGTCTCAAGTGGCAATTTTGGGAATCGGAAATATCAAGGATATTTTGGTGTCTGGTGTTAGCCGTCAGGATGAATTCGCGCAATCGCACTTGCGAGTTTGGTGATATCTCACCAAGCAGATCGACTTGCACAAAGGGTGCCGCAGTCTGGTACTCTCTCGTCAGTTTAGCAGTCATTCTCACTTCTTAAGCGACGTTCCAGATTAGAGACATTACTATCATGGAAGACATCAACCCAACTGTCGAAGGCGAAATCATATCAATTAACCTTAGTCTGTACGAGATTGAGATATGCTATATCCATTCAAAGTCTGATGAGGTTTCTGGATTGGTTGCAAAGCACCCTATTCTTTGGTGTATTGGTCAGAAAAATTGGCTTGAGATGCAGCTTTACGATGTACAAGAGCGTCTCATCAATTCCAGAATTTCCAATCTTGTCTTGAGTAGTGGCAGAGCTCAGTTCCAGATTGGAGATGAATTCGTAGAGGTCGTACAGGAAGGCCCTACAGAATATCTAGAACTGTGGTGGGGCAAAGGTGACTCCCACAATAGGATCTATATCTGATCTCAATTTTGACCTGTGGCGCACCACTTGCCCTTGCGTGCGGCCCACGGGTGATAAAGGCCGAGTATGCATACACCACCGTCGGCAAGTAGCCTGATCCGCGCGGCGTTGCCCAAGGCGGGAAACTCTCTCACCTTGAGCTTTTTTGATCAGTGCTGTTCCGGCACCAGAATCTCGCGTTTGCCGACATGGTTGGCGGAACTGACCACGCCTTCCTCTTCCATCTGCTCGACCAGACGCGCGGCCTTGTTATAGCCGATCGCCAGTTTGCGCTGAATATAGGAGGTCGAGCATTTGCGGTCCTTGATCACAATCGCCACCGCCGTGTCATAAAGCGCGTTCTCGCTGTCCGATCCGTCACCAAGACCCAGCACCAGATCAATGCTGCTTTCCTGATCGTCGGATGGCCCATCAACAACACCTGACATATACTCGGGCGGGCCAAAGCCTTTGAGGTGGTTCACGATCTCTTCGACTTCCTCGTCGCTCACGAACGGGCCATGCACGCGGGTGATTTTCGATCCACCTGCCATGTAAAGCATGTCACCCATGCCCAAGAGCTGCTCGGCGCCCATTTCACCCAAAATCGTGCGGCTGTCGATTTTCGAGGTCACTTGGAAGGAAATCCGCGTCGGGAAGTTCGCCTTGATCGTGCCGGTGATCACATCGACCGACGGGCGCTGCGTGGCCATGATCAGGTGAATACCCGAGGCGCGCGCCATCTGTGCCAGACGCTGGATGCAGGCTTCGATCTCTTTACCGGCGACCATCATCAGATCGGCCATCTCGTCCACGATCACAACGATGTAAGGCAGGACTTCAGGCTGGAATTCCTCGGTCTCGAAAATCGGATCGCCGGTTTCATCGTCAAATCCGGTCTGCACCGTGCGGCTAAACATTTCACCCTTGGCCAGCGCGTCTTTCACACGGCCATTGAATCCGTCAATATTGCGCACGCCCATCTTGGACATCTTGCGATAGCGTTCTTCCATCTCGCCCACGACCCATTTCAGGGCGACAACCGCCTTTTTCGGGTCGGTCACAACAGGTGACAACAGATGCGGAATGCCGTCATAGACGCTCAGTTCCAGCATCTTGGGGTCAATCATGATCATCCGGCATTCTTCAGGGCTCAGCTTATAAAGCAGCGACAGGATCATCGTGTTGATCGCCACCGATTTACCCGAACCCGTTGTACCGGCAATCAGCAGGTGGGGCATCTTGGCAAGGTTTGCTATGATTGGCTCACCGCCGATATCCTTGCCCAGCGCCAATGGCAGTTTCTGGTTGCCGTCACCGAAATCACGGTGCGACAGGATTTCGCGCAGAACCACCTTTTCGCGGTTTTCATTGGGCAATTCGATACCAATCACCGACCGACCCGGCACGGTGGATACCCGTGCAGACAGGGCCGACATGGAACGTGCGATATCATCGGACAGACCAATGACGCGCGATGCTTTCAAACCAGGCGCAGGCTCAAGCTCATACATGGTCACAACAGGGCCCGGGCGCACAGACACAATCTCGCCCTTCACACCGTAATCATCGAGTACGCTTTCCAGCATACGGGCGTTTTCCTCCAAAGCCTCATCGCTCAGATGATGGCGCTGGATTTCAATCGGGT
>CAYZKE010000193.1:0-6562 GCA_964478505.1 uncultured Loktanella sp. | reverse complement strand
TCAGGGTGTGATCGCATGGAAGCTGGACGACGGCTCAATGCACGTCTTCAACGCTAAGACCGTTGTTCTGGCGACAGGTGGCTATGGTCGCGCATACTTTAGCGCCACATCCGCCCACACCTGCACCGGTGACGGTGGTGGTATGGTTGCCCGTCAGGGTCTGCCGTTGCAGGATATGGAGTTTGTGCAATTCCACCCCACCGGCATCTATGGCGCGGGCTGTCTGATTACCGAAGGTGCACGCGGCGAGGGTGGTTATCTGACCAACTCCGAAGGCGAACGGTTCATGGAGCGCTATGCGCCCAACTACAAGGACCTCGCACCCCGCGACTATGTCAGCCGCTGCATGACGATGGAAATCCGCGAAGGCCGTGGTGTGGGGGCCAATGGTGATCACATTCACCTTAACCTCAACCATCTGCCGAAAGAGGCTTTGGCCGAACGTCTGCCCGGTATTTCGGAAAGCGCACGCATATTTGCGGGCGTTGATGTGACCAAAGAGGCAATCCCAGTGTTGCCGACCGTGCACTACAACATGGGCGGTATTCCGACCAACTATTACGGTGAAGTGCTCAATCCCACCAAGAAAGACCCTAACGCTGTTGTGCCGGGTCTGATGGCCGTGGGTGAAGCGGGCTGTGCGTCGGTGCATGGTGCGAACCGTCTGGGATCGAACAGCCTGATCGACCTTGTGGTCTTTGGCCGTGCGGCCGCGATCCGCGCGGGCGAAGTTGTGGATCGCAACGCCCCCAACCCGACATTGAACCAGGCGTCGGTTGATGCGTGTTTTGACCGGTTCGACGGGCTGCGCCATGCCAAAGGCACGGTTGGTACAGCCGAGTTGCGTCTTGAGATGCAAAAGGCGATGCAGGCCGATGCAGCCGTGTTCCGCACCGACAAGACGCTGGCCGAAGGTGTCGAGAAGATGACAGCGATTGCAGGCAAGATGGACGATCTGTCCGTCACCGACCGCAGCCTTGTCTGGAACAGCGACCTGATGGAAACACTGGAACTGACCAACCTGATGCCAAACGCGTTGGCCACCATTGTGGGCGCCGAGGCGCGCAAGGAAAGTCGCGGCGCGCATGCGCATGAGGATTACGCAACACGTGATGACAAGAACTGGCGGGTCCACACCATCAGCCACGTCGATGGCGCGAAGGTCAAACTGAGCTACCGTCCGGTGATCACGGCGGGTCTGACAACCGAGGCCGAGGGTGGCATCTCGGAGGCCAAGATTGCGCCGAAAGAACGGACATTCTGATGCGTTCGTTGGCAACATTTGGCGCTGTGGCGGTGCTCGCGGGTTGCATGCAGGACCTCGGTCCAACAGGCGACATGCTGGCGCGTGACGCTGCAAAAGGTGTCGTCAACAATGCGGTACAGGCACGCTTTCCCGGTGTTGATGCGCGTCCGCTGACGGACTGTATCATCGACAATGCCTCATCCGGTGAGATCATACAGATCGCGCAGGGGGCTGTGGTTGGGGCCAATGACGCGACGACAGATTTGATTGTCCAGATTGCGCAACGCCCTGACACAGTGCGGTGCACAGTCAACAATTCGCTTGGGGTAAATCTATGATCCGCGCTGTATTCTTGATGTCGGCATTACTGGCTGCGGCCTGTACGCCGATGACACCAGAACGGGCAGCAGAGCGCTGTGAAGAGCGTGCGCGCGCCGCACAGGGACCAGAGATTGATCTAAGCATTGGCGCGAATAGCGAGAGCGGACTACTGACCAGCGGTACACTCAGCATAAGCGCCGATGCGATACGCGGGCTTGACCCGATCGCGGTTTATGAAAGCTGCGTCTTTAATCTGACTGGCGAAGCGCCAATTCGGCCGCCGCGTTTACGCGCCATGTAAAGGTATTCGGGCGCAAGCCCTGACGGAAGGAACGAAAAATGGTACAACTGACACTTCCCAAGAACTCCCGCATGAAAGTGGGCAAGACCTGGCCCAAGCCGGAGGGCTCAACGAATCTGCGCAAAGTGCAGGTCTATCGCTGGAACCCCGATGACGGGAAGAACCCGCAGCTGGATACATATTTCATCGATATGGATAGCTGCGGCCCGATGGTGCTGGACGCGCTGATCAAGATTAAGAACGAGATCGATCCGACGCTGACATTCCGCCGTTCCTGCCGTGAGGGGATCTGTGGATCCTGCGCGATGAACATCGACGGGATCAACACGCTGGCCTGTATTTACGGCATGGATGAGATCAAGGGGGACGTGAAGATTTACCCGTTACCTCATATGCCGGTCATCAAGGACCTGATCCCTGACCTGACGCACTTCTACGCGCAGCATGCGAGCATCATGCCGTGGCTGGAGACAAAGACGAACCGCCCTGCCAAAGAATGGCGCCAGTCAATTGAGGACCGCAAAAAGCTGGACGGTCTTTACGAATGTGTGATGTGCGCATCCTGCTCGACCTCATGCCCATCCTACTGGTGGAACGGTGACCGTTATCTAGGGCCAGCCGCGCTTTTGCATGCTTACCGCTGGATCATTGACAGCCGTGACGAGGCAACAGGCGAGCGATTGGATCAGCTTGAAGACCCCTTTAAGCTCTACCGCTGCCACACGATCATGAACTGTGCGAAAACATGCCCCAAGGGTCTGAACCCTGCCGCCGCGATCGCGCACATCAAAGGCATGATGGTCGAACGTACTGTCTAAACGAAAGCAAGCAGGGAGGCTGTCTGCCCCCCGCTGACGCTCCCCCCGAGGATATTTTCAGGCCAGTAATACTGAAAAAGGGCCCGCCATGTGTCAGGCGAGCCCTTCCGGTCATTACCGGCCACGGTCATCGGCGTCCCCGCCTGTGCCGTAATGCTCATGATCGGCGAAGTGGGTTAATTCTTTGTTATTATTGGCCCGGAAATATCCTGGGGGAGGCCCGCAGGGCCGGGGGCAAAGCCCCCCTTTTCTAGACGGCATGTGTGAAAGCTGCGGCCAGGGCGATTTCGACCATATCTCCAAAAGATCTTTCACGATCCTCTGCGGGAAGCGCCTCATGGGTAATCAGGTGATCACTCACCGTCAGGACCGCCAAAGCGCGCCGTCCGTAGCGGGCTGCGAGGTTGTAGAGTTCTGCGGCCTCCATCTCCACGCCCAGAATACCATGCCGGATCATTTGTTCGTTCAGGTCCGGGCGTTCGTCATAGAAAACATCCGATGAATAGATCCCGCCGACATGGGTTGGCACGCCCTTGGCTTTTGCCGCGTCATAAGCGGCCGAAAGCAACTGGTAGTCGGCGCAGGGCGCAAAATTGAGTTCCTTGAAGATCCCGCGAGACGGCGTCGAGAGCGTCGAGGCCGTCATCGCAAGGATCACATCGCGAATGCCGACATTCTTCTGCATCCCGCCGCATGAACCGATGCGGATCAAGGTCTGCACGTCGTAATCCTTGATCAATTCGTTCGCATAGATTGAAAGCGAGGGCATCCCCATGCCGGACCCCTGGATCGTCACCCTATGGCCGTTCCATGTCCCCGTAAATCCGAGCATACCGCGCACTTCATTGATGCAGCGCACATCTTTGAGGAACGTTTCTGCCGCCCACTTGGCGCGATAAGGATCGCCCGGCATCAGGACGGTCGGTGCAATATCGCCCTTTTCGGCGCCAATGTGGATGGTCATGTCAGCCTCCTGTAAATGTGCTGCCCAGTCTATGCCGGGCGCGGCACCGTGGGAAGCTAGATTTCCATGTTGTCAGGTGAGGTACCCGCCTTGATTGCCGCCTTGAACCACTGCGGCTGGCGTCCTTTTCCAGTCCAGGTTTGCGTGGGATCAGAGGGGTTCTTGTATTTCGCAGGTGATGCAGTTTTGGGGCCGGACTTGGGTTTGGGTCCTCTTTTCGCAGGTGCGGCGCCAGTGATCTCTGCAAGCGAAAACCCATGGGCTGCCGCTGCTTTTTCCGCGGCAGCGCGCGCGGCTTTCTTTTCGTTTTCCGTCACCCTTGCCAGAGCTTTCTCGACATTGCTCTTCAGCTTTTCGAGTTCTTTGCGGGTCATTGATTTCAGATCAGGATTCATTTGCGTTTCTCCAATTCGCTTCAGTGCGAATACCACAGGATTATTCACACAGTATCTCGAAATCGCAAAAGCCTATCCAAAAGCGTATATATTTGGCTCTATTCCGCCGCCACGGAGCGTGGATCAACGAGGGTGACAATGTCATTCATGATTTTGTTCAATTCAAAATCTTTGGGCGTATAGACCCGTGCCACACCCATTGCGCGCAATTCAGTTGCGTCATCTTCAGGAATAATGCCGCCGGCAATGACCGGGATATGGGATATGCCTGCCGTTTGCAGACGTGTCATGACATCGCGGACCAAAGGAATATGGGAACCTGAAAGAATAGAAAGTCCGATCACATGGACTTCGCCATTCTGTGCCGCGGTGACGATTTCTTCGGGCGTAAGACGAATACCTTCGTAATCAATCTCCATGCCGCAATCACGCGCGCGTGTGGCGATTTGTTCAGCGCCGTTGGAGTGCCCGTCCAGCCCTGGTTTGCCGACAAGGAATTTCAAACGACGGCCGAGCGCTGCGCTGACCAGATCGACCTGTTCGCGCAAATCCTCGAGGCCTTCGGTACGGTTGGAGGGGTTGCTGCTGACGCCGGTGGGCGCGCGGTACTGGCCAAACACGCTGCGGATCACGTCGGCCCATTCGCCTGTCGTGACACCTGCCCGCGCACAGGCGATGGAAGGGGGCATGATGTTGCTGCCATCCTTGGCGGCGGCCCGCAGTGCGGCCAGCGCCTCTTTCACGGCGGCATTGTCACGGTCGGCTTTCCATTGCCCGAGGCGGCGGAGTTGATCGGCCTCGGCCTCTGGGTCCGACACCATGATTGCATCGTCGCCTGCTGTCAGAGGCGAGGGTTCACCAGCCTGCCATTTATTGACGCCGACAACTGTTGTTTCGCCTTTTTCAATTCCGGCAATACGCGCTGCATTACTTTCGACGAGACGCGATTTCATATAGCCAATTGCGCCAACCGCACCGCCCATTCCGTCAATTTGGGCCAATTCGGCACGCGCGCCATCTTTCAGTTCTTTTACTTTGCGATCAATTGCGGGATTTCCGTCAAAGAGATCGTCGAATTCCAGAAGATCGGTTTCATAAGCGAGGATCTGTTGCATGCGCAGCGACCATTGCTGGTCCCAAGGGCGCGGCAGGCCCAAAGCTTCGTTCCATGCGGGTAATTGCACGGCGCGGGCGCGGGCGTTTTTCGACAAGGTCACGGCAAGCGTTTCCAACAGGATACGATAGACGTTATTTTCGGGCTGCTGTTCGGTCAGGCCAAGCGAATTGACCTGCACGCCATAGCGGAAACGGCGGTATTTGGCATCTTCCACACCATAGCGCGTCGCGCAAATCTCGTCCCATAACTCGACAAAGGCGCGCATCTTGCAAAGTTCGGTCACGAAACGGATACCGGCATTCACGAAAAAGGAAATGCGCCCGACCATGGCGGGGAAATGCTCGGCTGGCACTTTGCCTTTGAGATCATCCAGCACGGCGGTGGCTGTGGCCAGCGCGAAGGCAAGCTCTTCTTCCGGTGTCGCGCCGGCCTCTTGCAGGTGGTAGGAGCACACGTTCATCGGGTTCCATTTCGGCAAGTGTTCGCGTGTATAGGCCGCGACATCGGTGATCATGCGCAGGGACGGTTCGGGAGGGCAAATATAGGTGCCGCGTGACAGGTATTCCTTGATGATGTCGTTTTGGACCGTGCCTTGCAGTGCGCTGACGTCGGCACCCTGTTCTTCAGCTACGGCGATGTAGAGCGACAAGAGCCAGGGCGCTGTCGCGTTGATCGTCATCGAGGTGTTCATCTGATCCAGTGGGATATCATTGAACAGCGCGCGCATGTCGCCAAGGTGGCTGACGGGCACGCCGACTTTGCCCACTTCGCCTTTGGCGAGGATATGATCGCTGTCATAGCCGGTTTGGGTGGGCAGATCGAAAGCGACAGAGAGACCGGTCTGACCTTTGGCAAGATTGCCGCGATAGAGCGCGTTCGAGGCAGAGGCGGTCGAATGACCTGCATATGTGCGAAACAGCCAAGGGCGGTCTTTCTGCGGTTGCGACATTTACGGCTCTCCTGAATCAATCCGCGCAATTAAATTACGCTATGAGGGTGTTTATCGGACATTTTATGGCGCTGTCAATTCGCTGCGTTGCGGCATGACGGGATTTACGCGGACGCCGTTCCCTGTCACGTTCTGCGCATGACGCAAACGATCTCACTGCCCATTTGGGCCTTTGTTCTTATTGTCCTGTTCGCCGCAGTGACTTTTGCGTCGCATTTCCTGTTTCCTTCGGTGCGCTGGTTTTTCCGCAAACGTGCCGAACGGGTGATTGCCAAGCTGAACCAACGCCTTCAGCGCCCGATTGAGCCGTTCAAGCTGGCGCGGCGGTACGATATGATCCAGCGGCTGATTTATGATCCGGAGGTGACACAGGCCATTGTCGATCACGCCAATAAGGAAAAGATCCCCGAGAACGTCGCCTTTGAAAAGGCCCGCCGTTACGCGCGGGAGA
>CAYZKE010000192.1:4960-6567 GCA_964478505.1 uncultured Loktanella sp. | reverse complement strand
CGATAAGTCGCTGAATGGTGAATATGACGCGAGCCACATGCTGACGCCGATGCCGCTGGCGATGACGCTGGGTGCGGGGTCAATTGCTGAACCCTACATCATGCCCGCCGTCGAAAACATCAACGGGCAGGCGATTGTTCTGTCCAACGAACACCTTGATAAGCGCGATCCGACACAGTGGAAGGGCTTTACCTTCGGTGTGCCGTTTGAATACTCGATGCACAACTTCCTGCTGCGCTACTATGTTGCCGAATTCGGTCTGGACCCTGATGTCGATATCCAGATCCGTGTTGTGCCGCCGCCCGAGATGGTTGCAAACCTGCGTGCGGGCAACCTTGACGGCTATCTGTCGCCTGATCCGTTCAACCAGCGTGCTGTCTTCGAAGGTATCGGCTTTATCCACCTGCTGACCAAAGAAATCTGGGAGGGCCACCCGTGCTGTGCCTTTGCCGCGCCGCTGTCATTTGCGCAGGAATTGCCCAACACCTATGGCGCACTGCTCAAGTCGATCATCGACGCGACGCAGTACGCGTCGGCCGCCGAGAACCGCAAAGAGATTTCCGAGGCGATTGCGCCGACGAACTATCTCAACCAGCCTGTGACTGTCATCGAGCAGGTGCTGACCGGCACTTATGCGGATGGTTTGGGCGAGGTGCAGCGCGTGCCCGACCGGATCGATTTCGACCCCTTCCCATGGCATTCGATGGGCGTGTGGATCCTGACCCAGATGAAGCGCTGGGGCTATATCGAGGGTGATGTCGACTACAAAGGCGTGGCCGAGCAGGTCTATCTGGCCGCCGACTGCAAGAAGGTCATGGAAGATCTGGGCTATGAAGCGCCAGACGTGACCTACAAGTCGCACACCATCATGGGCAAGACGTTCGATTACAATGAACCCGAAGCCTATATCGACAGCTTTGCGATCAAGAAAGGCTAAGGCAAATGCCCATCAGCTCACTGAACTTTCGTGCAGCTATTCTGTCGCTCACGCTGCTGATTGTCGGCCTCCTGATCTGGGAGGCCGCCATTCCCGCACAAAAGGCGGTAGGCGAGTTGACGGAATATGAACTTCTGACAGGGGGTGGCCAGCCGAAAGCAGGTGTGCCGCCGCCCAGTCAGGTGATCGCCAAGGCCTGGGAACAGCTCAGTGACCCTTTCTATGATGCAGGTCCCAATGACAAAGGGATCGGTATCCAGATCGGTTATTCGATCTACCGTGTGCTGGTGGGCTATGCGCTTGCTGCTGTCATTGCCATTCCGCTGGGCTTTCTGATCGGGATGTCACCGCTCGCCTACAAGGCGCTGAACCCCTTCATTCAGGTGTTGCGCCCGATTTCGCCCTTGGCATGGATGCCGCTTGCGCTTTTCGTGATCCAGGACAGCGAGGCAAGTGCGATCTTTGTGATCTTCATCTGTTCGATCTGGCCGATGCTGATCAACACTGCCTTCGGTGTGGCCGGTGTGCGCGAGGATTGGGTCAACGTGGCCCGGACGCATGAGCTCAACCCGCTTAAGACCGCCTTTACCGTGATCTTGCCTGCCGCAGCGCCGACGATCCTGACAGGCATGCGCATTTCCATCGGTATCGCATGGCTGGTGATCGTGGC
>CAYZKE010000192.1:0-4860 GCA_964478505.1 uncultured Loktanella sp. | reverse complement strand
AAGGGCGAGTTTGTCGTGATCCTTGGCCACTCTGGCTGTGGCAAATCCACGATCATGAATATCCTCGCAGGATTGTCTGACCCGACATCCGGTGTGGTCATCATGGACGGGACCGAGGTGAAAGGCCCAAGCCTTGACCGTGGTGTTGTGTTCCAGAACTATTCCCTGTTGCCGTGGCTTTCGACCCTCAAGAATGTCACCTTTGGCGTCTCTGCGCGGCACCCTGAATGGTCGAAGGCACAGGTGATTGAACATTCGACCAAATACCTCGCGATGGTCGGACTTGAGGGTGATGTGATCCACCGCAAGCCCAGCCAGCTTTCGGGCGGGATGCGCCAGCGCGTGTCGATTGCGCGCGCTTTTGCCAACCACCCCAAGCTTTTGTTGCTGGATGAACCCTTTGGCGCGCTTGATGCGCTGACACGGGGGACGATCCAGGACGAGCTCTTGAAGATCTGGAGCGGGACAGAACAGACCGTCTTTATGATCACCCATGATATTGACGAGGCGATCCTGCTAGCCGACCGCATCTTGTTGATGACGAACGGTCCCTATGCACGGGTGGCCGAGAGTGTGGAGATCACTATCCCGCGCCCGCGCAACCGGACCGAGATCATCGAGCATCCCAACTACTACGCGATCCGCAACCATCTGGTCACCTTCCTTGGCAAGCGGTCCAAGGAAATGGCGGGACAGAAGACCGGAGAGGGCAGCAACCGCCCGACGCCGGTGCGGATCGACAAGACCGAACCAGAAGAACCTGAAAACGCGCCGCCTGCGCTGCGGGCCGTCAACGAATAACCACCGGAGGAGCAACAATGAAAGACCTCGTAATGACTGAGATGATGACCAAAGAAGACGTCACCGCCATGATCCTGTCGGCCAAGAAAACCGCCGGCCTGACATGGGAGCAAATCGCCGAGAAGATCGGGATGTCGCCTGTCTGGACCCATTCCGCAGCGATGGGCATGAATGCTTTCCCTGCCGAGAAGGCCAAGCTGATGGTCAGCGTGATGGGCCTGCCGCAAGAGGCGGAGTCCGTCCTGGCAGAGAGCCCTACAAAGATCTGGGAGCAAGCGGTGCCGACGGATCCCTGCATCTACCGGTTTTATGAAATCGTCGGTGTTTACGGCCCGACTTTAAAGGCCCTGATCCAAGAGAAATTCGGTGATGGCATCATGTCCGCGATTGACTTTGATATGACAGTCACCCGCGTCGAGAACCCCAAAGGCGACCGCGTGAAGGTTGAAATGTCTGGCAAGTATCTGGGCTACAACAGTTGGTAAGCGATCTGGCGCGGCGAGTCCAACTTGCCGTGCCGCCTTGTCCCGTTCGGGAAACGTTACGCAATGATGCCGTAAAGTGCATTGGTCGGCGTACCAACTTCGGCATTTCGTTGTGTATTTCGAAGGTCTTTTCGCCTGTCGGCATCCCGTCGGTCGCGCGACGCGTCGTGGTCTTCTGATGATCCATCTGTGCGCTTGGGGCTATACGCCCTTACGGATATTTGCCTCGCTGGATGTTGGTTGTGTCCAAGCAAGGTGGCTGATCTCTGGCCACTTGTTTCGCTGGATTTATGCCCCCAAAGCGTTGGTTTTGTGACGTCAACATGACCGAGAGCCTTTCGGTCACGTATTCATGGTGAATGATATCCACCATACCTAGCTGAAACCACCCAAACCGACCCGACCAAAGAAACGAATCTCTTGAGTATGCCGCGATGCGCCCAAGCTAGGTTTTGTGAATTGTGCGCCCGAATGTGACGATTCTGCGTTCTGTTTTTTGCGTAGCCGATGGACGGAAGCAAGATTGTGCCAAGGACCGTCACCGCAATGCTGAAAGGGGCCGAGTGAGCTTGCGACACCCAGTATATGTTTCATTTCAGTGGCTTGCGCTGCAGAACTTTGTGAACCGTCGGGCGCTGGCAGAGGTGGGACTTAATCTGTGCTGATCTTTTGCTGCGTGACGCCGCTAAAAACGCCACGGTTTCATCCAACTTTTGCCGCAATCGAACAGCACGCTGAGTGCAATCGTACCTCACCACGGTTACACCCACTTGTTTACTACTCACAGCGAGACGCTGCCCCGGACGAGGCAGCGTCTTTTGCTTTGTGCAGAACCATGGTTTTAAATGGGAATTAGTCGCGATCGCATGTGCCGTCAAAGCCGATCTGGCATGCGTTGCGGAGTTACCCTGTCGAATCGATCGACGTCAGAGGCGCGCGCATTGCGGCCACATGCGCGGCTTTGCGAATGGACTGGACGTCCCGCGAAAGTACCCCCTTGATGTCACTGGCGTTCATCCAGATCAGATATTCTTCATTCGTGATCTGCTTGTCTGGTCCGATCCATGCGCCGGGTTCACAATGTGTGTAGCCATAACGCAGATGCGCGCCTTTGGCGGCAAGGTGCCTTGGGACAAAGGCGAAAACATAGTCGGGCGACCATGCCTGCTGCAGGATTTCAAAGAGAAGGCGGGACAACAGACTGGTCGCACCATGGCTGCGTGGCCCACCAAGACCGTGTGAGGGCAACCAAAAATCACCACAATAGCCCACCGAACCTGTCACTGTTTTGAGCGCCTCGGGGCCTTGGAAAAATGTCAAGTCAGGATCAGGGGTCGTGTCAGGGACGATGTATTTGTGGCGATGCATGTCCAGATGCTTACCCAGCGAAATGCCCGGAAGATCGAGCAGGCGCACGGCTTGCGTATGCACCAGCTGGTCAAGTTCGTTGAAGCCGCAAATCCAAAAACCGTTCGTTGCATCAATAAATGAACAGGCCGTGTCGAAAAGCGGCGACATATCACCTCTGTCCACGCATGTGCTGCGGTAATAGCGGTAAAGGGCGAAATCGTCCCCAACCTCAATGCGCATTCCGGCGTCTTCAAGATCCCGTAAGATAACCGACACGTTTTGAACCGTGCCAAAAATGCTCCGCGCCGACATATCCTGCCTCTCGATTTATCGTTGCGCTTTTCGCAACACAGTGCCTTTAGGCTTAATACTGTGTAGTCTTTTTTCGTGCTGCGTCACAATGTCGAGTGTGACGCTTTGCGTGGTTGTGGCAATTGAGTCACTGCCGACGGAAGGTCGGGTAGCGCATCCATAATAAAATCTGCGGGCATTTTTGGGCGGTCGGTGTCTGAAACCGCATCAATCTCGACTTGTTCGGTAATGACCGCAAGAATGATCAAACCCGGCGTTCCATCCGGAAAGACGCCACCAAGCAGCAATCTCTGGAAGGTGCCCGGTTCCGGTTCTCCGCCATCTTTTGGCAGGTGGGCAAGGATGTGGTCAAGCCGCACCCCACCTTCGTCATAGATGCGAGAATAAGCACCTGCGGTAAATTCATCATATTCGTCACCTGCATCATCTTCGGTGATAAGTTTGCCAATCGCGCTTTGCGAAACCTTGGCTCCAAACCAGCGCGCATAGGCTGATTCTTTGCCGATATGGACAAAGACCCAACCTGCCGGACCCTTGCGGTAAAGGACCGTATAGGGCTTAATTTCTTCCATTGCTTCATGTTCAATTTGCGTTTGCGCTTTCCCCCACGCAGCAAAGGTTTTTTTGAGCAATGGCAGACCATTCATTGCAATTTGAGAGACGGGGTGTTGCTGAGAGTAATAGACCCGTCCTGCGGAATCCGTGAACTGAAGCTTCTCAAGCCCGCCCGACGTGCTTTTCTTTAACGCAGACTGTCCAGACCATGTGTCCAGCTCCAACAGAAGGGTTTTGGCATTGTCCAGCGCGTCAATCGCAAAAGATGTCAGTTGATATTGGCGGTCGACCACCTCGAACAGCTTTTGCTCGAGTATCACCTCGAGATCGGTGATGTGTCGTCGGACAGTCTGGCGCGTTGTGCCAAGTTCATCGCTTGCTTTGGACAGATTCAAGTGTCTGCTTAAGCAAACGAATGCACGAAGCATGTCGACTGTAACGCCAGTGTTGTTCTTCGATTGGTACAAGGTGCCTCCGGCCGTCTTTCTAAATCGAGATGCAACAAATCAATAGATACTAACAATTGTGCCAATGTTTGGCTTGCAACGGTGTACAAATGAGGACCAAAATATAGCTTTTTCGAGAAGAACGCCTTGTTTGAAGTGCGGGGCGCCTTTCTTGGATACACCTTATGGGATGAAAGGCGGCACCCCTGTAAACCATAGCGCGCATGTCCTTCGGCTCATGCAGGATTACGACACGATAGCGATCAAAATCCCTAGTGTCGCCATCCTTTGGCCATTTTGGTTTGAGAAATCGGGGCAGCTAAAGGAGCTGTCATGCACGTCGCCAACTGGATTGATTATACGACAACGCTTTCGAGCCCTCCGCCCGGATCTGTCAATGTACTGATCGGAAAGAAGGTTGAAGGCCCGGGTGGTCAATGGGTCCCTTGTGCGACCAAAATGGCAGATGGCGCGTATTATTCGGGGCTCTTTCAGGTCGGGCCCGGCCAACGGCAGGTTTGCGCTGCAAGCGTATCATTTCACTGTCCGAACGAGGCGCTTTCACGGGCCATCGATCTGGCGTCTTCTGCTGCCGCCTGATCGGGTTTTCACAACATTGCTGTCTGACCTGCGCCCTGAAAGCGGAACGCAGCTTGGCTATTGCTCAAAGAAATAGAACAGCGCTCAGAACGAGCACTGTTCTAAAAAATTAGAGAAGCGGCTATCGCCAGACCAACCGGAAACTAGATACGCTTTACCGTAACTTGTTGTTTGACGGCGCCAGTGGCCTCACACACCAACAGGCACCATCAAATAAAACAGATGCACGAATGCATAAACAGTTACTCGTGAAACGCATCGATTGGATGCGACTACTCACTACACCCACTCACTACCCACCGAACACAAAC
>CAYZKE010000191.1:0-6585 GCA_964478505.1 uncultured Loktanella sp. | reverse complement strand
CCCGGGTCCGAGATTGTGGTGACCCATCTGGCCGGGTCCAAAACGGCGCAGCCGGGGTTTTTTCACATCTTCGGGCAGGCACAGTTGGATGCCGCCGAGGAGGTCAAGAATATCCGCCTCTACTTCAATTTGATCGGGCCTGGCGCTGCCGCACCTGTTGCCGGTCTGGTTTCGCAAGTGCTGAACCGCTATCTGGTGCCGTTCAGGTACAAGACAGCTACGCGGATTTGCGATTATTCACGGGCGGACACGGCCGTGCTCTATATTCCAGAGCGCGCATTCACGGTGGCTGCCATGGCGCTGGCCACGCAGTTGCCGCAGCTTGCGCTTTACCTCGATGATGCGGTTCCGGCTTTTACCATGCGGGTTGGTAACGGGCTCGGACTGGCTGAAGATATGCCGGATGCCGGCAGCTTTGGCGCAGCACGCTGCAAATTGGTTGCGCAGGCGATGATGCAGGCGCGCGCGGAAAACCACATCGTTCCAGAGACGTTCCAGGCGGCATTTGAGGCCGTTTGCAGATCGGAAAATCTGGATATTGACAGGTTGCACCTGAATGCTGGGTCTGTCGCCTGCTATCGGCTTTGCGCGCAACCTGCGGCCCATGCGGCATGACTGACGCGCAGCTTAAGGACATGGCATTGCAGATCGGTCGCATGCTGGCGCGCGATGCGATTTGGGACGACAGGCGGTGCAACTGGCTTGGCCCTGCCAATGACATTTTTTGGGGGACCACGATGGCGGGTTATGGCATGCTTGGCCCCAGCGTTTATGACGGAACAGCGGGCATCGCACTGTTTCTGGCGCATCTGGGAAAGCTGACCGATGACACGGTGGTGCAGCAAACGGCGCTTGGCGCGATCAATCATGCCGTTTCACGATACAGGGATTGCCCTGCCAGTGTTTCCCTATCGTTTTACACCGGACACGTCGGGATCGGCTATGCCGCCATCCTGATTGGGCGGTTGACGGGAGCTCCGTCTTTAATCAGCCAAGGCAAGGAGATCCTGCTGGGCGCACTTCACGCCGATACTGCGGGCAGATGTATTCTGGATGTGATGCTTGGCGTTGCTGCGTCTATCCCCGCAATCATCGCGGTGCAGGATGTGCTGGGTCGCGACCGCATTGAGAAGCCGCTGTTGGTGTGGGGTGGAAAAATCCTCGGACATGCTGTTGAGGGCAAGGGCGGTCTGTCATGGGATACCACCGCTGAAATGCGCACCAATGCGGGTGAGGCCGCGTGGCTGCAACCAGACGCGCCCGTGCCGCCAAACCTTTTGGGCTATGGGCATGGGGCCAGCGGTATCGGATTGGCGTTGCTGGCGCTTGGCACAGCCTTTGATCAGGATCAGTTAAGGGTGGCAGGAAAACGGGCGTTTGCCTATGAGGAGGCCTGGTTTGACCCCATCCGCGGGTGCTGGCCCGATTTACGCTATCATGGGCAGGCAGAGGCAAAGGGCCGAACCGAAGTTGCGTGGTGCCACGGGGCAACCGGCATCGGGCTTGCACGGCTGCGCGCGCATGCGCTGACCGGTGATCCTGCACTTCTGGAACAGGCCAGGACTGCCGCTGAACTCACAAAAAAGACGCTGCTGACCCGGTTAACACCTCAGACAAACCTTTGCCTGTGTCATGGTGTTGGCAGCGACATCGAGGTTTTGCTGCATCCCGAGGCTGTGGAACCTGCCGAAAGCGACATTGTTTTGAACGCGGTGCATGAATTTATACAGAAGTCCTATCTGGATACCGGGCGCCCGCTGGCATACGGCGGCGGTGACAAACACCAACCACCGGGCCTGATGCTGGGGTTAGCAGGGACGGGATATGCCCTGCTGCGTTGCATGAAGGTTGACCGACCACCTTCATTGGTCTGCGTCGGGGCAGTCTGACGGTCTTGATGCCGGGCATTTGAGTAAAATCTGAAACACTCATTACTTTCAAAGGGTTGGGTCTATCCCGTATGAACATGCCAGACAAACGGATGGAGAACGCGCGGTTATGGGGCATCCTATGCGTATTTGCGTGGTTGATGATGCGGTAGTCAGCCTGAACGTCATCAGCGCAGTTCTGAAACGCGCTGAGGACCAACAGATAGAGAGTTATTCATCAGCAATGCGTGCGCTTGCACGATGCGATGAAACCAGCTTTGATTTGGTTCTGGTGGACTATCAGATGCCGGAAATCAACGGCGTAGAGCTTGTCGAACGACTTCGGCTTTTGCCGGGTTATAAGGCCGTTCCGATCATTATGCTGACAGCCGATGAAGACCGTACCTTGCGGCTGGAAGCTGTCAAAGCGGGGGTCACCGATTTCGTCAATAAGCCCTTTGATCCGGAAGAGCTTCGGGTGCGCGTGAAGAACCTACTTGCGTTGCGAAAAGCACAGCTTGCGCTGTTGGAGCGTGCAGAAAGTCTTGATCTCGAAGTGCAACGTGCAACGCTGCACCTTAGAGTCCGCGAGGAAGAACTGATTTGGCGGCTGTCACGCGCCATTGAAATGCGCGATGGATCGACCGGCGGTCATATATCCCGGGTCGCCACCTGTGCCAGACTTATCGCGGAACAGATGGGCCTGAGTGAGCACTTTTGCAGAACGGTCTATCTGGCCGCGCCGCTTCATGACGCAGGCAAGATAGGCATCATTGATGCCATCCTTCATAAGTCCGCTAAACTGACGCCTCAAGAACGTTCCATCATACAAACGCACACCAAGATCGGCGCCGAAATCCTCTCAGATGGTGACAGCGACCTGATAAAAATGGCGTACGAAATAGCGCTCTATCATCACGAGAAGTGGGATGGCTCGGGCTATGCCCAAGGGCTGTCTGGTGAAGACATTCCCTTGTCGGCAAGGATTGTTGCAATTGCAGATGTTTTTGACGCCTTGTGTACCGAGCGGAGCTACAAGCCGGCGTGGGGTTTTGATGACGCGCTTGATGAAATCTTAAGACAATCCGGTCACCACTTTGACCCAAGCTGCGTAACCGCGTTTTTAGCAGTCAGCGACCAAGTCAGAAACGCCTATTTGGAAATCAACGGTTCACAATTTGTGGCCTGAAACATAAATGGATTTGTCTGATGAGAGGTCTTCTATTGATGGTGATCTGTCTGTTTGCGTCGCTTGCGCATGCGGACGGCCTTGCCGAGCCCCGGGGGCCGGTGATCTTGACCATATCGGGTGCCATTACCCAGACAAACGGGCCAGATGTCGCACGTTTTGATCGTGAAATGCTCGAAGCATTAGAGCGGCGCACCATCACAGCGAACACACCTTGGTTCGATGCAAAACACGATTTTGAGGGCCCGCTTGCCGCAGCCGTTCTGGACGCTGTCGGTGCCCAAGGGTCGATCATGCGGGTGATTGCCCTGAATGATTATGCGTCCAATGTGCCTGTGGCAGATGTGCGCGAGTTTCCTGTAATCTTTGCCACGCATCTGGACGGCGAAATGATGTCAGTGCGCGAGAAAGGGCCCTTGTTCCTGATCTATCCGTTCGACGAATTCCCGGCATTGTTTAACGAAATCTACTTTGGCAGATCGGTTTGGCAGATAGCGCGGATTGAGGTGATCGAATAGTGTGACTCTGCACCCGTTCATGCGTGTTCCCCCGTATATCATTCGGGCGGCGACATCTGTTCTGATTGGGCTTGGCATCGTCTTGATCGGAATGACGATCTATTTATTTGCGCACCTTCGCGACCGGCAGGAGGCGGTCCTTGCCAGTGCGCGCGAAGACGCCATGTGGGCGGTGTTCCAGACACATCGCGAGGCAACCCGTTTTATCGAAGCAATCCTGATCGCACAAAAAGCAGGCACACCCCAGGCGATCGACAGGGTCTACCTGACATTCGATCTCGTTTATAGCCGGATGACCTTGCTGGACGCGGGGTTCTTTTCAGAGCGGTTTAGTGATTCCCAGATCCTTGCGGAAATGGCTTCGGCGCTTCAGGCTGACATCCAGTTCCTTGCGGACCGTATTGATGCAACAGCGAACAGCCCTTCTGTTTTGGTCAACTCACTCAGTTCGCTTCTGGATGACGCCCGTGAGTTGCAACAGCAAAGCAATGAGCTGGTGATTGCAACGAACGATATATTGGGAACAGCGCGCGCGGTTGCGCGCGCGGAAACATCTTCAGATTACGGGCGTCTTGCAGTCGTCGTCGCCCTGACAGGACTGGTGTTCATTTGCACGATCATCCTTCAATTCGTGCAACTGCGGCTCATCGCAAATGCGCAGCGCCAGCTTAAGGAACTCTCTTTGCGCAATGCAGAAAGCGCAAAAGCTGCGCAGGCCGCCACGCATGCAAAGTCTATGTTTCTTGCCACCATGAGCCATGAGATACGGACCCCTCTGAATGGCATCATTGGCGCGGTCGATCTTTTGGATGACACCCATCTTGACCCGGAGCAGGCACGGCTCACTTTGACCATCAGGCGCTCCGGTCACATCTTGCTTGATGCCATCAACGACATACTCGACTTTTCCAACCTGAACGCAAACGGGTTGACCTATCAGGTGGCACCCGTTTCTTTGCCCGACCTCGCCGACATTCTGCACGATGTTTTCCAGCAACGGCTGAATGACGCGAGCCTGAAACTTACGTTCGAAGTGCAGCCTCTTGTCGTCGCAACGGATGACGTCCGTTTGCGGCAAGTCCTGATAAATCTGATCGGGAACGCTATCAAATTCACGCCGTCAGGCACCATAAATGTCCGGTTCTTGATGTCGGAGGATACAAGGCTAAGGATCGAGGTTACGGACTCCGGCATTGGCATTCCGCAGGCCGATCTTGCAAAACTGTTTCAAAATTTCAGCCAGATCGAAAACTCATCATCCCGTCGGTTCGGGGGAACCGGTTTGGGGTTGGCGATTTCCAAGCGGATCGTCGAAGGCCTGGGTGGGTCCATCGGCGTAGTCAGCACCGAGGGGCAAGGAAGCACGTTTTGGTTGGAACTGCCGGTAGACCTCGTCGGCCCCGCCGCAACCGTGGGCGTCAAAGCGTTGGAAGATCATAAGGAGCGCAGACTGGTCTACAACAGCACTATTTTGTTGGTTGAAGACCACCCGATCAACCAAGAAGTCGCACGGGCTTTGTTCGAAAGTTTCGGTGCAACCGTTGTCACTGCCGATAACGGCCAATCTGCAATTGATCATTGTCGCAAAGCGGCCTTTGATTTTATTGTAATGGACCTGCAAATGCCGTTGATGGACGGCATTACAGCGGCAAGTAAACTGCGTGATCTTGGTGTTACAACACCGATTATCGGCTTAACAGCAAACGCATTTGCAGAAGACCGGCAGCGTTGTTTGGATGCCGGAATGGATGACTTTCTGGCCAAACCGGTCACGCGTTCCAAGATTTCATATATCTTTGAGACCTATGCGACCCCGGCAGAGCCCGCGCGCACAGAGAAATTGCTCGATAGACAACAGTTAGATGCAATAAGGGACGAATTGGGAACGCCGCTTCTTCTGGAACTCTTGGGGCAAATTTCCAGTGATGGTTCGAAGTTGCGGTCGATCGTTGCGGCTGAACAGTGTGAAAGCGATGGCGATTGTATCGATGCCGCACTGCATAGTCTGAAAGGTGCAGCATCGACGTTGGGATTAGCTGAGGTCGCAAAGCGTGCGCAAGAAATGCGTCATCTAGACCGGCTTGAGCATGAAGGCGTTGAAGAGCTCATTGATCTCATCAACAAGAGCGTTGCGCAGGTGGAAGCGGATAGCATTCCGCGCCATTGACTGACCTGCTCCCCTTTGAGTCCGATAATTTAGGTTAGCTCTGTGCAGGTGTTGGTCTTCCTTTGACCGATCAACATATTCCACTGGCGTGAGGCCAGCGAGGCTCGTGTGCGGGCGTCACGCAGGCTTTCGAACAGCGGCTCGCTCAACGTCAGCTTCGGTCCGAAGAGGTCACGCGCCTTCGAAGACTGGCCGGGGCGTGCCATTTTCGTCCAAGGCCACAAAGACGAAATCAGCATCAGTTACCTTTTCAGCTTTCTCTGAATATCTTGGCCGCGCCCACGCATCCACATGAATACGCATCGATGTGCGTCCAACCTCGCGCAAGGTTGCATAGAGCGTCACTTCATCGCCGACTTTGACAGGGCGCAGGAATTGCATGGCTTCCACAGAAACGGTAGCGCCGCGCCCCTGTGAAACGCGTCCTGCCATGTTGCCTGCTGCAAGATCCATCTGAGACATTAACCAGCCACCAAAGATATCACCTGACGGATTAGTATCTGCAGGCATCGCAATGGTACGGATCACCAAGACGCCTTCATCTTGTTGCCGACCGTGCGATCCGCGCAGTTGCCCAAGGGCCAAGGTGTTTTCCGTATGATCACTCATTGAGACTTCTTCCATGGTAGACCGGGACAAGCCACGGGATGTTGTGATGACCCGGTTACCTTATTCCCCCCAATCACGAGGTCAACGAGCCAGTCTAGGTGCGACACCTAATCAGAAAGACATATTTTGTTTCCATCCAGATCGCGGACATAGGCAGAGAACCTGGGCCCACGCTGGTCCGGCGCTCCCTCGCAGGTGCCCCCGAGCTCTATGGCCAAAGCGTACATTCTCCTG
>CAYZKE010000190.1:0-6600 GCA_964478505.1 uncultured Loktanella sp. | reverse complement strand
CGTGGAGACACCTTTCACTGCAGCGAATCTATCGCGTGACGGGACAAGGAAGAGAGTCATGCCTTCGCCCGCGCGGCGTACTCTTTTGCTGCGCAATACAAAACAGGTACGAGCAGCGTGGTGATCACCGCGACCAACATGCCCCCAAATGACGGTATGGCCATAGGCACCATGATGTCGGAGCCGCGCCCATCGGATGTAAGCACGGGGATGAGCGCAATCAACGTTGTAGCAGTTGTCATCAACGCCGGTCGAATGCGCCGGCTCGCGCCCTTCACGACCAGTTTTTTGATCTCCCCCACGTCGCGTGTGGGCGTCCGGGCAAGTGTCTGATCCAAATAGGTGGCCGTGACAACGCCGTTGTCGGTGGCTATCCCAAACAGCGCCAAGAAACCGACCCAGATTGCGACGCTCATATTGATCGGTTGAACCTGAAACAGCTCGCGGAGATTAGCCCCCAACACGGAGAAATCTAAGAAGCCGCTCGTGCCATACATCCAAACGACCAGAAAGCCGCCGGCCCAGGCCACAGCAATTCCACTGAAGACGATCAGCGTTGTCGTCACCGATGCGAACTGCAGGTAGAGGATGAGGAAGATCACAAGCAACGCAATGGGTAGCACAACCGAGAGTGTTTGCTGCGCGCGGAGCTGGTTTTCGTAGTTACCGGCAAAGGTGTAGCTCACGCCGGCCGGTAGACTAAACTCTCCACTGTCGAGCTTCGCCCGCAAGAAGGCCTGCGCGTCCTCTACCACATCGACTTCAGCCGCTTCGGCGCGCTTGTCGAAGACGACGTAGCCCACCAGGAACGTGTCTTCACTCTTGATGGCTTGTGGACCTCTGATGTACCGAATCTCCGAAAGCTGCCCGAGTGGAATCTGCGCGCCGCTTGGCGTGGGTACCAGAATCTCTTCCAGTCCTTCTGGCGTATCACGCAGTTCGCGGAAGTAGCGCACGCGTACGGGATAACGCTCTCGCCCTTCGATCGTGCTCGTGATGCGCTTGCCGCCCACGGCGACCTCTATCACTTGCTGCGCATCTTCAATATGCAACCCGTAGCGTGCTAGGGCTTCTCGATCCAGGTCGATTTCTAGGTAGGGCTTGCCGACCAATCGATCCGCTGTGACCGTGTTCGCCTCAATACTGGGAACCTGTTTGAGTAGAGACTCCAGTTGCAGCGCAACATCCTCAATCGTCTCCAAGCTCGGGCCCTTAACCTTGATCCCCATGGGCGCTCGCATGCCGCTTTGGAGCATGACAATACGAGCCGCAATCGGCTGAAGCTTCGGCGCTGACGTTGTACCTGGAAGGTCAGCGGCTTCGATGATTTCTCGCCAGATGTCGTCGGTCGAAGTGATGTGATCCCGCCAATTGCGAAACGGCTGACCGTCCATATCAGGAATGAGCTCCCCGCGTGCATCGCGCTTGAAGGTCTCCGTGTCACGGTCGTAGGCAAAGCGCATGACACGCCCGTTCGCATCGGTTCGATACTCCGGGTGATAGTTGATGACTGTCTCGAACATCGAGATAGGCGCGGGATCGAGCGGCGTATCGGCGCGGCCCAACTTGCCGACTACTGAGCTGATCTCAGGGATAGACCCGATGGCTTCATCGAGTATCTGCAGCGCATCCTGAGCCTCTCCGATTGAAGCGTGCGGCATGATCGTGGGCATATAAAGGAAGGAGCCTTCGTCCAGGTTGGGCATGAACTCCTTGCCCAGTCCTGGAAACGTGCGATCGCCAGCCTGCCAAGCCGCTGTTTGGCGCAACGCCTCAGGAGCGAAGCGCAGCGCATTATCGAAGCCCGTCCAGGAGATTACCCCAAGCAACGTGACCAACACAGGTACACTCAGAAAAAGCGCTTTGCGTTCGAGGCAGAACGCGAGCAACCGAGGGTACACACGCTGATAGGCGATGAACGCAAGCAACAAGCCGCCGACGAGCAGGAACACGAAGACGATGTTGATCAGACTATGGCGACCGGGGCCTAAGGGCATCCAGGCCTCAGCCAACAGAATGGCAACCAGTCCTGCGACCAGAAGACTGGCTAACGCCGGCGTGTTTGCTCCCAACCAGGGCGGTAGACGCTTAGTCAACAGCTGCACCATTGCGAAGCCCGCCAGGAGTAACCCTGCAAGGGGGCTCCACAGCACAGCAATTGCCAATCCCGCTATGACCAGACCGACATGGAAAACATGCTTCAGACGCGCTGAATCGATCCGCGATGAAAACAGTATCTGTGCTGCTGGCGGGATGATGGCGAGCGCCACAATCACCGCAGCAATGAGCGAAAAGGTCTTGGTGGAGGCAAGGGGCGTGAACAGCTTGCCCTCTGCTCCAGTCATGGTGAAGACGGGCAGAAAACTGACGACGGTAGTGGCTACGGAGGTCAGCACCGCGCCAGCTACCTCGCGCGTCGCCCGGAATACGATCTCAAGCGCCGGCTCCTCTCCGTCACTCTCATCCATGTGCCGCAAGATGTTCTCGCAGATGATCACGCCCATATCAACCATGGTGCCGATCGCGATCGCGATTCCCGACAGCGCGACGATGTTGGCGGACACACCAAAGAGCTTCATCGCGATGAATGTCATGAGCACAGCGATGGGCAGCAACGCGCTGATCAAGATCGAACTGCGCAAATGCAGCACCATGACGAGAATGACGATGATCGTGATGAAGATCTGTTGCGCTAGTGCATCGTTGAGCGTTCCCAAGGTTTCATAGATCAACCCGGTGCGATCGTAGAAAGGCACGACAGAAACTTGAGAGAGTGTGACGCCTTCCGGCCACAATTCTTGTGGGTTGGCACGCAGCCACGCCGTCCAGGCGTCATGATCAAGCTCACTCCCGGCAAAGGCATTGATGCCTTGTTGAGCGGCAAATGCGCTCAGTTCATCGCGGGAGGTCTCTCGATAATTGACGATCGCCTTGGCGGGTAAACCTGGCGAAATTTCAGCGATCTTGTCTTTTGTATTTTGGATGGCTTCCAAGGGATTGAAGCCATAGCGCACAACGACGACACCGCCCACGGCTTCCGCGCCACCCTTGTCGAGCGCGCCTCGCCTCAATGCCGGACCTTTGCTCACATTGGCGACATCGCGCATTCGAATGGGTACGTTATCGCGCACGCCAACCGCGATGGATTTGACGTCTTCGATATCCTCAATAAAACCAAGGCCGCGTATGACGTATTCCGCACCATTCACTTCAATTGTTCGCGCGCCGACATCGAGGTTGGAGGCTCGCGTTGCCTTGAAGACATCGTTCAGCGTAATGCCGTGCGCGCGCATCGCATCGGGATCCACATCAATCTGATACTCCTGAACGTAGCCTCCGATGGAGCCGACCTCGCTGATCCCTTCGGCAGCGAGCAGTGCATAGCGCACGTACCAGTCCTGAATCGATCGCAGCTCTTCCAGACCCCATCCGCCAGTCGGATTGCCATCAGGATCAAGTCCTTCCAGGGTATACCAATAGACTTGTCCAAGCGCCGTGGCGTCAGGTCCCAGGGCCGGCTGCACATCCGCCGGCACTGTGCCTTGAGGTAGCGAATTGAGTTTTTCGAGCACACGGCTACGTGACCAATAAAATTCCACATCTTCCTGGAAGATGATGTAGATCGTGGAGAAGCCGAAGAAGGAGTAGCTGCGAACGGTTTTGACGCCAGGAACACCCAGCAGTGCAACCGTCAGCGGATACGTGATCTGATCTTCGACGTCCTGCGGCGATCGCCCCATCCATTCGGTGAATACGATTTGCTGGTTCTCACCAATGTCCGGGATTGCATCGACCGGTACGGGGCTACGCGGCAGGTTGCCGACATCCCAGGAGAAGGGAGCAACGGATATGCCCCAACCAATAATGCCGATAAACAGCAGGCCAACGATCAGCTTCTTTTCAAGACAAAAACGCAGCAGCCGATCAATAATTGAGTAGGAGTCGCTCATCATGATCACCGGCTACCGTGGTCATGGCCGCCGCCACTTCCACCGCCCTCGGGGTTCATCATGCTGGGCTTAGCCTGGATCTGCAGCGCGCTATCGATCTTGAAGTTGCCGGAGACAACGACCAGATCGCCTTCCGATAGCCCGCTTTCAACGACGTAGCTATCCCCGGCTCTCGGTCCTAGTACAACCTCACGACCGACATACGTGGGGCGGTCCGCTCCAGGCTGCTCGACATAAACGACAGCGCGCGTGCCGGTCAGCAAGGCGGCCGTCGCCGGTATCACCAAAGGCGCGCCTCCATGGCTCTTGCCTGCGCTTGCATAGCCCAGAGATTCCGCCGGCACCAGATCCATACCGCAGATATCACACTGCCCCGGTTCATCCTTGATGATCTCTGGGTGCATCGGTGACACCCATTTTCCTATCAGGCTTTCATCGAAGATCCGCCCATGGCTTGCGAACTGCGCGAAGACTTCAGCGCGAACGAACATCTCTGGCTTGAGGCGACCGTCCTTGTTATCGACATTGACCCGAACGTTCACAGTGCGGGTTTGTGGGTTGAGCACGGGATCGATGAAAGACACGACGCCGATAAAGCGCTCGCCTGGATAGGCTTCTGTGGTGAAGTTGACGGTCTGCCCATAGCGGAGCCATTGCAGATCTGACTCATAGGCATCGAGCTGAACCCACACCGCATCGAGGTCGGCCACAGTGAAAATACGTGTCCCCGTGTCGACATACATGCCTTCCTGGGCATTGCGATGAATTACGACGCCGCTCGCAGGCGAAAAGATCGTCACCTGTTCCGAGGTCTTGCCGCTACGCTCGATGTCCGCGATCTGCTCGCTGCTAAGGCCCCAGAGGCGCAGTTTGTCGCGCGCGGCGTCAACCGTGCCTGCCGCTGAGCGGCGCAACGACTCGACATTGCTTCTTGAGAGCTCCGTCATGCCGCGAATGGCTTGCAGCAGCTCTTCTTGCGCGGAGAGCAGCTCAGGGCTGTAGAGCTCCACCATGTGATCGCCCTTTCGCACCGTAACCCCGGTGTAATCAACCAACAGATCATCAATGCGCCCCGGCACCCAAGCGGTAATGTAGGCAAGCCGTGTTTCGTCATAGGTGACTTTGCCGACGAGTCGGATCTCGGCTGTGGGATAGCGCCGCTCGACCGGCACGGTAGCGATGCGCATGCGAGCTCGCTGTGCGGTGGATAGCGTGATCTGGCGCGGCTCCTGGTCATCCATGTCGGACGGTTCTTGCCGGACCGGGATGAGGTCCATGCCGCATATCGGGCACTGCCCAGGGCCGTCACGTTTAATGTGTGGATGCATGGAGCAGCTCCATACCTCGGCGGACCGCTGCTCAAGTGGATGGCTGCTTCCGGCGTGTGTAGCCGGGCTCTGCATCGCGCCATGGCTTTCATGGCCCGCATGGGTATCCATAGCCATCGCGTCATGACCTTCATGCTCTGCAGGCGCATCGGCATTCATTGCCCCGTGCCCCGCATGCACATCGCCAGGCATCGACTCGCCGGCCGCCGCTTCATCGGCTTGTGTTTCGGTGGTCTCAGTAGAGGGATCTGGCCAAAAAGCCGCAAGCGCGATAAGCAAAACAACGGCTATTACGGCAATCGCGGCCGGGCGTCGAAGGACTGAGTTCATCGATGTTTGATTAGTCATTGCGAGACTCCTTGATTAGCTGGCGCAGGGGCAAGGGACTCGCCGATGAGCTCCTCTAGTGTTGTACGGGCTTGGTTGTGGTCTGCAATGGCGCGGGCTTCAGCGAGTTCAAAGACCAGCAGCATGCGCTGTGCATCGATGAGATCGGCAAAGGGGGATGATCCCGCGCTATAGGCGCGCTGCGTCGCAGCCAGAGATTCATTCGCCTTAGGCAGCAGCGTTGTCTGGTAGAGATCGATTTGCCGGCGTGCGTCGCGCAGGCGAAAAACCGCGCTCACGGTGTTCGCTTCTAATCGGTTGAGGTGCTGATCACGTTGTGAACGTTGTGCGGCAATACGCGCTTCAGCGGCGCGTACGCCGGCTTTGTACTTGCCGCGTTGGATCGGCAAGGTCATGGAAAAAGCAGCGGCAATGGGATCGTTGCCACTACCTTGTACATTGGGCGAGCGCGCCTCGCCGGTCGCGATGTAATCAAAGCCGATGGAGAAGTCCGGGAAGAAGTCTTTGTCGGCGCGCTCCTTTGCGGCCGTAGCGGCAGCCACATCAAAAGATAGGGCGCGCAGCTCTGGATTGTTGCCAACGACACGCTCGACAAGCGTTTGATCGTCCAATGAGACGTCTACGATTGGCGCCGTCTCAGGCATTATCACGGGCGCTTGTGGGGGACGATTGAGCGCGGCGTTGAGTCGTGCAAGCAATGGCGCTTCGCGATCTGTGAGACTGGCTAGATCGTTTTCAATCTTGCCCAATTCCACTTGTGCACGGATGACATCGGGATGGCCACTCGATCCAGTTTGATAACGCGTCCTGGCGACACGCTCCAGGTGTTGCACGAGATCCCGATTACCTTCCATGATCTCGAGCGCGCGTTTGAAGTAGTAGAGCTCATACCACGCGCTTGCGACCTCAGCGATGACACCATTTTGGGCGGTCGATACCCGCGTTGCAGCGGCGTTGGCTTTTTCTGAGGCGAT
>CAYZKE010000189.1:0-6601 GCA_964478505.1 uncultured Loktanella sp. | reverse complement strand
GGCGCAGAACCGTCTTCTTCCACTGGTCACGCCACGTTTTTTGGGGCCGGAATTGGAGCCGCCTGCAAACGATGCGGAGCAAAATGAAGACGTTGCAGATAGTCCAGCCCCCCTCGTATCGACCATCTCCGCAGATGAAGCGCTGCGCCGGATTGCACAGTCACTTACAGAAAGCGTTGGGCGCGGCCTGACCGAAGGGTTGCTACAGGAGGGGTTAAGCACAGCATCTCAGACTTCGACAAGCAATGATGATCTTCGCCGCCTGCCGCTGCAGGCGCGTGCGGACTTGCCCGGCGTGACGGCGAGAACCAGTATTGATCCGCTCGCGGTTGAAAGCGCTGCACCTTCGCCGCAGACGCAAGACGGACAGAGGTGTTTGCCAGAAGCCGCATTTGATGTTGCATCTTGGGGTAATGATAGCCCGCCCGCTCAGCAGCTCAACCTGATACGCAGTGGGTTGGCCGCAGAGGATGGCCGGTTTGAAGAAGGTTCCCTGCTCACTTTGGCACGCATCTATGTGTTTCTCGGCTTCGGTCGCGAAGCGCAGCAGGCGCTAGAGCTTGAGGGTGTGCAATCGCAGGAACGGATGCTTTTGCGTGCAATTGCGCAAATAATTGATGATGAATTTGTCGCCCACGCGGTCTTTGCGGGCCAGGTCAGTTGTCCGACAAATGTCGCGCTTTGGGCGCTTTTGGCGCAATCAACAGCGCCGACAGATGCAGAGGTGAACCGTACTGCTGTCGTGAATGGGTATCGCGCGTTGCCGATTTTTGTGCAGCAGGCCATCGCTTCCCGCTTGTCTCAGGCGCTCTTGGCGATCGGCGCGGAGGACGAAGCGCTGCAAGTGCTTGCTCCTCAGACCGCAGTAGCCAGTGGTGATATTGCACGCGTCCTTGCCGAGGCATCGCTGGCCGAAGCTTTGGGCGAGAACATGCGTGCGATGGATAAGATAACGGACGCTGCACGAAATGCCCCTCGCGCGAGTCCAGAAGCCATGGCGCGTTTTTTCCGTGAAGGTGCATCGCGCGGCATCGGTTTTTCTGATGAGGATTTCTTGCTTGCCGATGCGCTGCGATTCGAGACCGCAGATTTGCCTGCGGCGACCGAACTCGCGGATGCCCAGTTTGTTGGTTATCTGTCTGTTGATCGATTTGAGGATGCGCGCAGCCTGCTGATATCGCGGCGGAATACGCTTTCGGACGACGCATATGCCGCGCGAGAATCTGATGCCTATCAGCAAGCCGCCGAACGCATGCCGGATGCGCCATTTCTGGAATTCGTCTGGCAAGTAGATCTTACGAGGCAGGATGCAGAAACGCAGAATGTGATTGCACAGCGATTGGTGGAACTGGGCTTTCCGGACCGTGCCATCGCGGTGCTGACTTCACCTGCTGAAGGAGAGGACGCAGCACAAAGGGATCTACTTATCGCAGATGCACTGCAGGCAATCGCTGCGACCCGGCCGACAACGGTAGAAGATGGAAATAGTCTTCCATCTGGCGACGCTGATTTGGATGGTTTCGAAGATGCAATGACGCAGGCCTTTAGCCCCATTGATCCGCCAACACTGCGTGACAGCCGTACCTTGGTCGACACTGCTGCGCAGTCGCGCGAGAGTATTCGCACGCTTCTCCAAAGTGTACCGGCGCCCTCCAACTTCTGACGGCTACTTACAGTTTGTAAAGCAATTCAATCTAACAAGGGCGGGGCGTGACAGAAGTCACCCCCCAAACCGAGGCCGGCAGAATGCCAGTGACACTATTGCATTTCAGTCAAACCTTTGAAGTTTTGCGCGCGATCCAGCGCCGCTTGTTGACCGGTGACACGACGTGAACGGTCTGTCTTTCAAGAGTGTTTTTCAGCCAACGATCCTGCTGGCCGTGGCCCTTATGGCTGTGATCGTGATGATGATCTTGCCCATGCCGTCCTGGGTTTTGGATATTGGTCTTGCGGCGTCTTTCGCGCTGGCGATCCTGATGTTCACGGTCACGCTCTTTATCGATCGCCCACTTGATTTCTCGGCTTTTCCAACTGTCCTTCTTGCCTCATTGATCCTGCGTCTATCGTTGAACGTTTCCTCGACAAAACTGATCATCGGTGAAGGCCATACCGGTACAGATGCTGCCGGCGAAGTGATTGAAGGCTTCGCTATGTTTGTCATGGGCGGCAGCGTTATCCTTGGTATCGTGATTTTTGGCGTCCTGTTGATTGTCAACTTTGTAGTGATCAACAAAGGGGCCACGCGCATGGCCGAAGTCGGTGCGCGTTTTGCACTTGACGCGATGCCGGGCAAGCAGCTCGCGATTGATAGCGATGTGGCTGCCGGCGCGATCGACCACAATGAAGCCAAAGAAAGACGCGAGCGCGAACAGGCCGAAACAACTTTCTTTGGCTCATTGGACGGAGCTTCGAAATTTGTGAAAGGTGATGCAATCGCAGGCCTTTTGATTACCGCGCTCAACCTGATTGTAGGGCTGATCGTCGGTATAACCGTCCATGACATGCCTGTCGGTCGCGCATTCGAGACATATTCTATTTTGACTGTTGGTGACGGCTTAGTTTCACAAATACCTGCTGTTGTGATTTCCATTGCGTCAGCGCTGCTATTGGCGCGCGGTGGAGCGACGGGTGCGACAGATCTTGCATTGGTCACACAGCTTGGCCGTCATCCGGCCGCGCTGATGACTGTGGGTATCCTGATGGCGCTGCTCGCGCTTGTGCCGGGTTTGCCATTTATGCCTTTCATCCTTGGTGCGATTGCATTGGGCGGTTGCGCTTTTGCGATGGCATCCTCTGCTCAACGCAAGGCCGAAGGGCTTGCAGATATTCAGCAGCCGGCCGCGGAAAAACCTGTTCAGAATTCGCTCGGTGATATGCTCGATCTTGATGATATTCACGTCGAGTTCGCCCCAGATCTTGTAGATATGGTGCTTGATCCCGGTACCGGGCTGGATGCCCGGATTGCGAATATGCGCAGCCACGTTGCCAGCGAATTCGGGGTCATGTTGCCTGAAATCAGGTTGACCGATAATCCCGCACTGCCCCTTGGATACTATGTTGTCCATATTCAGGGTGTTGAGCAGGTGCGTGATCGGCTGCAACCAAACCAGATCCTTGCATTGATGAATGATAGCGGTGCCAGCGATGTGCCGGGGGAGGTGGTGAACGAGCCGGTTTATGGCGCGCCGGCGCGGTGGATTGACCCGTCTGATCAGGAGAAGGCGGCTGTTGCCGGTTTGACAACGGTGCAACCGGCAGAGGTCCTAGCGACGCATCTGCTTGAGATCGTCAAACGGAATTTCGCCCGCTTGCTGACATTTAAGGCCCTGCGCCGGCGGCTGGATGAAATGACAAACCTGAGCGATCCGGATCGCGCCGCAGCCAACCGGCGGATGCTGGATGAACTGGTCCCTGACAAAGTACCGCTTGATGTGCTGTTGTCGGTTTTGCGCTTGCTGCTGGAAGAGCGGGTTTCGATCCGCAACCTCGGGCTTATCATCGAGGCTGTCGCGGAAGGACGGCAGCTCTTTCAAAGCGCTGATGCTATTGCTGAACATGCGCGCCAACGGCTTGGGTTTCAGCTTGTGGCCAAGATGCGCAGACCGGACGGGACAATCCCTTTGGTGCAGCTTGCACCTGAGTGGGAAGACACCTTTGCCACCTATGAAATACGCACTGATCGCGGCGGTGGTGACGTGGCCCTGCCGCCCGAGAGCTTTAACCGGCTGGCCGACGGGATCGCGGAAAAGCTGGGGCAGGCCGCGAATGCCGGTGCTTATGCCGCAGTCGTGACATCCACCCGACGCAGGCGGTTTTTGCGTACGGTTATGGCGGCCAAAGGGATTATGAACCCGGTTCTGTCATTCGAGGAAATCGGCATTGATGCGCGGCCTGCGCTTGTTGGACTGGTCCCAGCGTGATGGAACTATTGCTGGAATTGCTGCCCTATTCGCAATCCGCACTCTGGAGCGGTTTTGCTGTATTTACCCGGCTTGGGGCGTTCATGGCTGTGTTGCCCGCCTTCGGGGATCAGCCGGTGCCCACGCGCGTGCGTTTGGTTCTGGCAGTCATGTTCACCTTGATTGTTGCACCTACCGTGGTGCAGACGATCCCGGCGCCGCCCGCATCAATGCTGGCCGCTTTCGGTTTGTTGGGTATGGAGGCGCTGACGGGGCTGTTTTTTGGTCTCTTCCTGCGGTTCTTTATTCTTGTTCTACAGATTGCAGGGTCAATTGCGGCCCAGGCGACATCGTTGTCACAGATTTTCGGTGGTACCGCGGTCGTCGATCCGCAGCCTGCGATTGGCCATATGCTAGTGGTGGCGGGCACGGCACTTGCTGCTTTGTCTGGGCTGCATGTGCAGGTGGCCAGTTACATGATCCATAGCTATGTTTTGGTTCCCTTTGGTGTGGCCTTGCAACCCGCTCTGGTGGCCGAGGTCGGGGTGGCCGAAGTGGCGCGCACGTTTACCTTGGGCTTTATTCTGGCGGCACCCTTTCTGATTGCGTCGCTGGTTTACAATGTTGTGCTTGGCGTCATCAACCGCGCCATGCCTCAGTTGATGGTGTCATTTGTCGGCGCGCCTGCACTGACCGCCGGGGGACTTTTGCTCTTCTTCCTTGCGGCGCCGATCATGTTGGCCATTTGGCTGGCAGCCTTTTCCGCCTTCGTGGAAATGCCCTTCGGGTCCATGCCATGAGCGAGGAAGAAGACAGCGACAAACAATACGAGCCGACACAGAAAAAGCTCGATGATGCGCGCAAGAAGGGTGAAATCGCACGCTCAGCCGATCTGACAACAGCGGCAGCCTATGGGGGGCTCTTGTTGGTGATGCTGACGATCGGGCCGCCGGTGCTGGACGATCTTGCCACGACACTTACGGTTCTTCTGGGGCAGTCCAACGACCTGTCCGCGGTCATCTTTGGGGGCGGTGGTGCGGCCCTGCATGGCGGTATCCAACAGCAGGTGGTCTGGGGTGTCGCCCCTTGGTTCGGGGTGCCCGCAATATTTGCGCTAGTCAGCGTGGCTTTGCAGCGCGGTTTTTTGTTCACAGGCAGCAAAGTCGCGCCCAAATTGGACCGGATTTCGCCCATTTCGGGGATCAAGAATAAACTCGGGCGGCAAGGGCTATTCGAGTTCGCCAAGAGCAGTGCAAAACTGATCATCTATTGTGTAATCCTGGGGTTATTTCTGGTAAGCCAGATTGACCAGATCCTTGGAAGCATGCAGTTGCCGCCGCGTCTGATCTTGGCAGAGCTGGGTCGCATGCTTGTTGTGATCGTGGCGATTGTGTTGCTGGTGGCGCTGGTTTTGGGCGGTGTGGATTTCATATGGCAAAGCGCAGAGCACATCCGGAAGAACCGGATGAGCCGCAAGGAATTGATGGATGAATTAAAGCAATCCGAGGGTGATCCCTTTATCAAACAACAGCGCCGCCAGCGCGGACAGGAGATTGCAACAAACAAGATGCTACAGGATGTCCCGACCGCAAATGTCGTGGTCGTGAACCCCACACACTATGCCGTCGCACTCAAATGGGATCAGTCCACAGGACGCGCGCCCGTCTGTGTGGCAAAAGGCGTTGATGAGATCGCCGCGCGGATCCGTGAACTTGCGCATGAACATGGCGTGCCGGTACATTCGGATCCGCCTACTGCCCGTGCGCTCCATGCAGAGGTCGATCTGGGGCAGGAAATTTCGCAAGATCACTACCGTGCCGTGGCTGCGGCAATCCGGTTTGCGGAAGGCATGCGCAGAAAGGCTGCACGCAAATAATGCAGGAAGATCGGATCAAAGCTTTGGTACAGGTATCCGCCCTGCGGTTTCAGGCCGATCAGGCCCGATTGGCGCAGTTGCAAGCGAAAGAGAACGATTTACGCAAGAACCTGCAAGATCTGGTGCAGCAACGTAATGCGCATGCGGCATCGGTGACTAAAGCGGCTGATCCCGCCACGATCGCTGGGGCCGATGTGCAGTGGCATTCTTGGGTGGATCAACGGCGCAAGACCATCAACACTGAACTTGCCCAGCTTTTGGCGCAAAAGACGGATTGCCTGGCAAGGGTGAAAAGGTCCTTTGGCCAGGATCAGGCGGCGCAAGCGCTATTGAAAAAGGTACAAATGGCGCAACGGCGCCCGCGCTACGAATCCTGACGGACAAGATCGATGACCAGAACGTCAGTGACGCTCGGGCCGCTGATGTCTTGGGCCACGCGCAGCAGTTCGCTGCGCAAGGCACGCATTTTTGTGCCTGTCGTAAAATTCCCCGAAAAGCCGCCGTTATTGGCATGATCAAACATCACCTGCAGAAAACGGTCACGTAATTTGGGTTCTGCAGCAAAAATGGCGGTACGGCTGCCTACCGTGACCTCAAGGTTCAGCGACATAACGACAAGTGCGGCAACCATTTCGTCTTCTACGACGGGGATGATGAACTGGTTATTCAGTTTTGCATATTCCCGTTCAGGCGACGCGGCAGCAGGGTCTTGCACAGCAGATGTCTCGATTGCCCCTTCGGGCGTTGGGCAGTCAAGCGCGCTTTCTGCATCCTGCTGTTTTGGCGGCGTCAGAAACAATCCAGCGCCGGCGCCGGCGCCCGTTCC
>CAYZKE010000188.1:0-6611 GCA_964478505.1 uncultured Loktanella sp. | reverse complement strand
ATGCCGATGTGCACGGGGATCGTGATCCCTGCATCTTTCAGCGCGTCGGCCCAAGCGATAATCGGGCCTGCCTCAAAGGCGAATTGTGTGGCCAGCGCCATGTCCGCGTCGGTTGTTTCAGAGAATTTCTGCTTCCAGCGTAGCGCGTCCATGACGTTCTTGTCTGACCCGTCCTTGTCGATGTCGCGGTTGCCTTCGGGGTGACCTGCGACATGCAGGCGCTTGAAGCCAGCCTTGTCGAACAGTCCGCTTTCCAGCAGTTGCATGGAGGAATGATAGTCGCCATGCGGTGTCGCCACGCCACCGGCCAGCAACAGCGCCTGATCGACGCCCGCCTCGCCCTGATAGCGCGCAATCCAGTCGGCCAGCGTTGCCTCATTCTTGATGATCCGCGCGGGGAAGTGCGGCATCACCTTATAGCCGTCCGTGGCCAGCCGTTTGGCCGTTGCGACCATGTCTTCAATCGGTGTGCCCTCGATATGGGCGATATAGACCCGCGTGCCAGCGGGCAGCAGTTCGCGGAAGTCTTCCACTTTCTCGGCGGTGCGTGGCATCACTTCGATGGAATAATCCTTCAGGAAGGCTTCCATCTGGGCATTGACGGTCGGCGTGGCGACCGCTTTGGATTTGCGGAATGAGAGCAGCGACATAACGACCTCCGATAGGCGCGTGGGGAAAGGGGGCGGGGTCTTCAAGCCCAGCCATCATTGGCAATGAGCGTCTTGATGCGCTCTAGGTCATATTCAGCATCGATCTTGGCGACAGTGGCTTCTGCTGCCTCTTGATCGGTGCCATCGACAGGAATCGGATCAGCCTTGCGAAAACCGGCCATGTAATCATCAGACTCAGCCGCACCTGATTTCATCGCAGCACGGTCAATCGCCTGTTCAAACCGTTCCGGCAGGGGAAGCTTCACCCCGCGCCGTCCGCGGCCCACAATGACCTGCGCCGGCATGTCGCGCCAATAGACGATTGTGACGTCGGCCATATGTGATTCCTCTCGTTTCTCTTGCTCTCGTTCTATCATCGCATTGCCCCCTTCAATGTCGGTTTTCGACCTCCATTGTGCAGTGAGCGACGACGCGTTTGCTATCCGATCCGCAGCGGGACGGCTATCGGCAGGCATCTTCAAATTTTGCATAATCGTTGTGAGCCGCGCGGGGGAATGCACGACAAGCCTTGTGCAAAGTCCTTTCCCCGCCTAGCTTGAGGGTAACTCGAAAATGGAGGGCGTAGACAATGGCGCCCAAGCGTCCCGATGGTGCGGGCGCGTTCCCGAAAGCGGTCGATAGCCCCGCGCCGAACTCGCCTGATCCATCGCAGCTTTATGCGGCGCTGGATTTGGGCACAAATAGCTGCCGGATGTTGATTGCCCAACCCAAGGGCAGTCAATTCCATGTGGTCGACAGTTTTTCAAAGTCGGTGCAATTGGGCCATGGTCTGGAAAGCACCGGGAGGCTTTCGCGCGCGTCGATGAACCGCACGATTTCGGCGATGCGCATCTGCCGCGAGAAACTCAAACGTCACGGCGTTGAACATATGCGTCTTGTCGCCACAGAGGCATGCCGGCGTGCGCTGAACGGCGACAGTTTTGTAGCGCAGGTGCGGCGCGAGACCGGCCTCAATCTGGAAATCATCAAACCCGAGGAAGAAGCGCGTCTTGCGGTGATCTCTTGCGCGCCTCTGGTCAGCGTCAACACCGAACAGCTTTTGGTGGTGGATATTGGCGGCGGGTCGACCGAACTGGTCTGGATTGATCTGACCCATGTTCCCAAGCGCGAACGCCCCCGCGCGATCATGCGGTTGCATGCGGGGTTCAAATCCGATCCCGGGCCTTTCGCTGCGGCCAAGGTCGTGGACTGGATTTCTGTGCCTTTGGGTGTCGCCACGCTGCGCGACCAGTTCCAGGATGTCGAAGACGACGCCGCACGTTTCGCGCTGATGAGTTGGTTTTTTGAAGAGAACCTTGAAGAATTTTCACCCTATGCTGCCGCTCAGGCCCGTGAAGGTTTTCAGATTATCGGCACCAGCGGCACGGTGACAACGGTTGCCGCAAGCCATCTGGGCCTGAAACGCTATGACCGCACCAAGGTAGACGGTTTGCGCATGACGACCGACCAGATTGATGCGGTGATCCGTGATTACCTCGTGCTGGGGCCCGCAGGACGCCGCAATGACCCGCGCATCGGCAAGGACAGGCAGGCCCTGATCATGTCGGGCTCGGCGATTTTGCAGGCGCTGATGCGGCTTTGGCCGACTGATCGTCTGTCCGTGGCGGACCGTGGCCTGCGGGAAGGGTTGCTTTATGCCCAGATGTCGGCGCATGGGGTCTTGGAAGACACCCCGTTTTAGGGTTAAGGCGCTGTCATGGTGAAACGTCCGACAAAAAAGAATACCTCCGGTCGCGGGCAGCGCGATCTGCACGTGAAGGTAAAGACCGCCCGCGGGCGCAAGCTCAGCTCGACCCAATGGTTGCAGCGGCAGCTGAATGATCCTTACGTGAAACGCGCCCAGGCCGAAGGCTATCGCGGGCGGGCGGCTTATAAAATCCTTGAGCTGGACGATAAATACCGTTTCCTTGTGCCGGGTGCGCGCATCGTTGATCTGGGCTGTGCGCCGGGTGGTTGGCTGCAGGTGGCGGTCAAGCGCGCCAATACACTGGGTGAGCGCACCAGCAAGGCGCAGGGCTTTGTGCTGGGTGTGGACCTGCAAGAGGTCGAACCGATCGCAGGGGCCGAAATTCACCAGCTGGATTTCATGGAAGACGATGCCGACGTGAAGGTCAAGGAATGGCTGGGCGGCAAAGCCAATGTGGTGATGTCCGACATGGCGGCCTCGGCCTCGGGGCACAAACAGACCGACCACAACCGCATTATCGCGCTCTGCGAAGCGGCCGCCTATTTCGCCTTCGACGTGCTGGAAGAGGGGGGCACCTTTGTTGCCAAGGTTCTAGCAGGCGGAGCCGAGGGCGATTTGCAAAAACTGCTGAAGGCACGGTTCACGAAGGTGGCAAACGTCAAACCGCCTGCGTCACGGTCGGACAGTTCCGAAAAGTTCGTGGTGGCAACAGGGTTCAAGGGGTAGGGGATCTGGGCGTGCGAGCGCCGCTTCGCGGACGGCGCTGAATGTGATCGGACCTGTCTTGGTCCTGATTTGCGCGGAAAAACTATTCCTGCGCCGGGTTATAGGTTTATAGTCGGCCGTGAGCCGAAACCTACCTTGTCTAGAAGTGGACCTGTGAGAACATCAGGTTTGGCGCGCAAGATAAATGCAGCAAATTTGGGGATCTCCTGTGGAAGAGAAACGCGTGGCTTTATTGGTCGGTCCAAGTTTCTTTGGCTACAATCAAAGTATGTCCCGCGCGCTGTTGGACAACGGTTATGAGACACGTGTGATCGACACTCCAGCGCATAACCCGAACGGTCTTGTGAACCGGATACGCATCGACGTCGGCCAAGCGCTCGGGGTGCAGCGATACAAGGACCAATGGCGCAAGACGTTTAACGCTGATCTTTTGAAACGGGCGCGGGCCACAAATCCTGACCTTTTCATGCTTATCCGTGGGGAATGGATCGACCCTGAGACGTTCTCATCCATTCCCGCCAAGACAAAGCTTTTATGGTTTCAGGATAGCGCCCACCGGTGCTGCGCGCATCATGTGGAACTGGCCAAGCGCGCAACGGCTGTGTTTGTGTTTGAACGGCTGGATATCCCGTATCTGGTCGAGAAAGGCGTTGATCCCGAGAAAATCAGATTCCTGCCCATGGGGTATGACCCCGCGACCTATCGCGATTTACAGTCCAGCAAGGAGATCGATGTCTCGTTTGTCGGGCGGATGTACGACGAGCGCAAACAGATCATACACCGCCTCGTGGCAGAGCTCCCTGACACCACTTTCGAAGTCTGGGGCCGGTATGTGCGCTACAAGGAGCCCCGGACTTGGGCTTTGTGGATGCGACGTCAGATGAGCAAACGATTGCGTCAGACCTACCGCAATAAGAACATCCCCCCACAGGTTACAAACGAGGTCTATAACCGCTCAAAGATCGCCCTGAACATCCACCACAGTCAGTCACAACAAGGCTGTAACCCCCGTGTATTTGAGATCATGGGCTCTGGCACATTCCAGATTTGCGACCGCAACGATCACGTGCGTGAAAATGTCACCCGCGATGTCGTACAGTTTGAACATTACGACGACCTGAAACAGAAAATTGTAACGTTTCTGGCGGATGACGCGCAGCGCGAAAAAATTGAACGCAAATGCCGTGCGGTGGTCGGCGCACATACCTTCAAGGCGCGTATGCAGGAAGCACTGAGCAGCATCAACTGTCGGACTCCGTAGCTGTGACAGGCCCAACGCTGACCTTGAACTCTAGATCCCCGACACCAGTGCAACCCGCGTCCCCCAATCGCTGCACCGATTGATCAACGCCTCTGACGACACCCGATCCGTCACGAAATGATCCACCTGCGCCAGTGACGCGATCTTGACCGGCGCCTTGCGTGTAAATTTCGTGCTGTCCGCCACGAGGATCGTCGCCCGCGCGGCTTTGATCACCTGTTGGCTGACCCGCACCTCTTCTGGGTCGAAGTCCAAGAGGTCGCCGCTCAAGTCGATGGCCGACGCGCCGATCACCGCGAAATCCACCTTAAAACGGTCGATCGCCAGCGCGGCCAGATCCCCCACCAACCCGCCATCAGATCGCCGCAGGCTGCCGCCCGCCACCACCACATCGCAACTGGGGTTGCTGGCAAGGATGTTGGCAACGTTGAGGTTATTCGTCACCACCATCAGATTGCGGTGGGCATGAAGCGCGTGTGCCACAGCCTCGGTCGTCGTGCCGATGTTAAGGAACAGCGAGGCGTTGTCAGGGATAAGCTGTGCCGCACGGCGGGCGATCCTGATCTTGATGTCACGGTTCAACGCGCGCCTGTCACCATAGCCGATGTTGCTGACACCCGAGGGCAGAACCGCCCCACCGTGAATGCGCTCCAGCAGACCTGCCGCGCAAAGCTGACGCAGGTCACGGCGGATAGTTTGTACTGCAACGCCAAGATCGTGGGCCAGCGCAGTGGCCATGACCTTGCCCTCGGTTTGAGCCAGGGCGCGAATACGGGAGAGGCGGGTATCGGTATCCATGTGTTCGTTTAAGTTATAAAGCGAACAGTGCAAACATGAAAACCGCAATATACATAGCGAAAATTGATTTCGTATCGTATTCGTCTGTCATTTGGCGAACATTGGTGGCCTTGTGCCTTGCACCCGTTCGGCTGTCACGTCAAACGCGGGAAAAATCGCAAAGAGACAGATTATGAGCGCAGATTTCGACGTTTTTATCATCGGTGGTGGCATCAATGGCTGCGGGATCGCACGCGATGCAGCGGGACGCGGGCTGAAAGTGGGTCTGGCCGAGATGAACGACCTTGGTTCGGCCACGTCTTCGGCCTCGACCAAGCTGTTTCACGGTGGCCTGCGCTATCTGGAGTTTTTCGAGTTCGGTCTGGTCCGCAAGGCGCTGGTTGAGCGGGAAGTTCTTTTGCGCAACATGCCGCATATCTCTTGGCCCATGCGCTTTGTGCTGCCCTACCACAAGGACATGCGCTTCGAGAATGACACACCGACGTCGAAGCTGCTGTCGACCGTGATGCCATGGATGAAGGGCAGGCGGCCTGCGTGGCTGATCCGGCTGGGGCTTTTCCTCTATGACAATTTGGGCGGCCGCAAAATCTTGCCGGGCACGAAAACGGTTGATCTGACCACTGCTGACACAGGCAAACCGCTGAAGGGCAAGTTTCAGAGAGCCTATGAATATTCCGATTGCTGGGTCGAAGACGCGCGGCTTGTCGTGCTGAACGCCCGCGACGCAGAGGCGCGCAGTGCCACGATCATGACGCGCACCAAAGTGATCAGCGCCGCGCGTGTTGATGGTCAGTGGGAGATTGTGACCGAACATGACGGCGTGCAACAGACCTATACCACGCGTTCTTTGGTCAATGCAGGCGGGCCTTGGGTTGAAAACATCGTGCGTGATGTCGCGCGGCTCAACACATCGGAAGGCGTGCGTCTGGTGCGCGGCAGCCATATCGTGACCAAAAAGCTGTTTGATCACGACAAGAGTTATTTTTTTCAGGGCGAGGACGGGCGGATCATCTTTGCGATCCCCTATGAGATGGACTTTACCCTGATCGGCACGACCGATGCCGAACACGAGAACCTGTCGGAAAAACCCTATGCCACGGAGGCAGAGCAGGATTACCTTTGCGCCTTCGCGTCGCAATATTTCGAAAAACCCGTGACCCGCGATGATATCGTCTGGACCTATTCGGGCGACCCCGCTGATTGGTGGCGGCGATCCTTGGACGGCTGATGCGGCTCTGCCCGGGGGGGATTTCAAGGTCAATGACCGTGACAAGCTGGTTGCTGATCTTATGTCGGACTATCCGTTCCTGACCGACCGCTGGGCGCTGCGCCTGATCAAGGCTTACGGCACCGAGGCGCGCGCCATCTTGGGCGAGGCATCGGCAGCAAAGGATCTCGGGCAGGATTTCGGCGCGACCTTGACCGAGGCCGAGGTGAAGTGGCTGATGGCCCGGGAATATGCGCGCAC
>CAYZKE010000187.1:5339-6656 GCA_964478505.1 uncultured Loktanella sp. | reverse complement strand
CCAATCGCCTCGGTGACAGGCCACCAGAAGCGTGAGCCGTCTGCAACTTGGCCTTCAAAATCAAGCGTATAGGCAAGACCACCATCCGGCAGCCACGCATCTGCCAGCGCGCGTTCGATCAGGTTGCGGGCCGCTTTTGGTGCGCCATTGGCAGGTCGTCCCGCCAGATCCCAATGCTGGAGTGCCAACCGCCCCAATTCAAACGCATGGCCCGGCGTTGTGCCTGCGGGGCGGAACATATGATTGCCCGCGTAAGCGCGATCAATCTGCCAAACAGCGGTATAGTGTTCGGGCAAACGCCAACCGTTGGCGGGCGCTATCTGATGCACAAAGAAATCCAAGATCCGCCCCGCGCGGTCCAAAAACAGCACTTCGCCTGTGGCCTCATAGGCGGCCAGCAACGCCTCAACCCCGTGCATATTGGCGTTCATGCCCCGATAAGTGGAAAACGGTGTCCAATCGCGGTTCCATTCGTCGCTGAAGAGCCCCGCGTCCTCTTCCCAGAACCGCCGGTCAAGAACATCCGCGATATCCGCCAAGAGCGCATCTGCATCCGGATGCCCGGACATCTTGGCACTGGCAGCAGCCAGCAAGACGAAGACGTGACCATAGGCCAGCTTGCGCGGATCATGCACACCACTGTCCGACAATGCCCAGAAATAGCCGCCATGCACCGGGTCTTTGTGGTGGCTGGCAAGATAGGCCATGCCCTGATCAATGATCCGCTCTGCGCCTTGGTACCCGCGCAACTGGCCAAGGCTGTAGGCATGAACAAGGCGCGTCGTCGTATGCAGTTCCTGTACATCCGCGCCGAGTGCTGCACCTGCGTGATCCAGCAGGCAAAACCCCGGCGCGGACCCGGCACTGGCCGCAAAGAACGCCAATTGACTGTTGCACTGGTCTGCAAGCCACGCACGATGCCCGGCGTCATCAATCCAGAACCCTGCTGCATCTGCCGGTCCGGGGGCGGCAACCTGCATATTCATATTACTCATTCCGACGCCTTGCTTTGGCTGTATCCTGTGAAAAGCACGACCACAGAGTGGACTGTGATGTTATGCCGTGTTTGCATCGGGTGCAGCTTCTTTTTTTTGAAAGAAGCGAAATCAAGCCTCGCGATCATTCACAAGTGACACAACCACATTGCCCTTCTTGTGTCCCGTATCAACATGGGCATGGGCCGCGCGCATTTCATCGAATGGATAGCACCTGTCAATCACAGGGGTCAGCTCGCCCTGCTCGGCCAGATTGACAACGGCGGCAAGCACATCGCGGCTCTCGCTTGCGACGCCGCCAATCAGCCGTTTTCCCTTCATT
>CAYZKE010000187.1:3127-5250 GCA_964478505.1 uncultured Loktanella sp. | reverse complement strand
ACCCGGTCTGCGCCAAGCTGCCGGACCATCTGCGCATTGCCCGCGCTGCAAACCGCCGTCACATGCGCGCCCAGATGCTTGGCAATCTGGACACATGCCGACCCAACAGATCCCGATGCGCCATTGATCAGCACCGTGTCACCGGCCTTGATTTGCGTCTTGTTCACGAGAAAATCGTAGGCTGTTGTTGCGCCGAACGGGATTGCGGCGGCTTGTTCAAAGCTGATGTTGTCGGGTTTGCGCACAAGCTTGCCATCAGCGGGCATGACAATGAACTCCGCATGTGCGCCCAAACCTGCACCGGGGAACCCGATCACCGCATCGCCAGGCTGGTAATGCGTAACGTTATCACCGACCGCTTCGATCACGCCTGACAGTTCGGTACCAAGGATCGGTTTACGCGGGCCGGTGATGCCGAACATCAAACGGCCCGCCCATCCAAGACCTTTTGGCAGTGTCAGGCTACGCAGGCGCCAATCTGCGGCACTGACAGTGGTTGCATAAACTTTGATGAGCACTTCATCCCGTTTGGGAGTGGGCGTCGGCGTTTCGATTCTCTTTAGAACCTCAGGAGAACCGTAGCGTGAATATGTAAAAGCAAACATTGGGTATTTTCCTTAAGCCGTCGCGGCCAGTTGAGGTGATAAGGACCGACCGCCACGGATCATAAGCCAGAGACCAAAACTGACCTCCGAGATCGTGACGACAACGAGCAGGCCAATGATAGTGACATCAAGCAGCGCAACATCTGTAAAAGTAAGTTCGACAACGCCTTGGATCAGATAGCCGAAGGCACCGATGGACAGACCCCATCCCAACAGATGCGGGACAACGGAAGACTTTAGAATGAGCCACCCCAGCGCCAGAAGGTGCATCCCAAAAAAGAGCTGCCAGACAAACACCCCCATGGCGTGCGCATCAAAACAGAATTGGACCATCGCCTGCAGTTGTGCAGTCTCGACCCCTGTCGGGCTGTGCATCAGAATATACGGCATGACCCAAAACATCAGATTGATCCCCATGACACCAATCATCCCCGCCCGCGCGAGCATGGCAACTGTCGCGACCTTCGGCGCGATCTGCCGAAAGAGGTGATAAAGTATGCCCGTGATCGCGATTTCAAACAAGATTACCGCGCAGTCTGCCAAGATACCCAATCGATAAAGGCCGATATTTGCCAAAAGATTGGTGGTTGAAGCCAGCGGATCACCCGCAACAACAATCTGCATAGGGACATAGCCAATGCTAAACCCGCCACAAACAGCAATGGATAGATAGAGGACACCGGCCGCGCGTGCGGCAACCGGATCCCACTGTGGGTGTGAACTCTGCGACATCTTCAGTCCTTTCAGATTTGCCCCGCGTCCTGACCAAACGCCCTTGCGCGGTATGACTTGGGGATGTTGGGCTGATATCTATGCGCTGCCGCGTTCTATGCGAATTGACCAATTCTCTACTTTTGATATGCATATTCGCATGGATTGGCGGGCGGTAAAATTTGACTGGAACAAAGCCCGGGCCTTTTTGGTGACGGCGGAGGAAGGTTCCCTGTCGGCCGCAGCACGCGCTTTGGGCATGGCGCAACCCACTTTGGGGCGTCAGGTGGACGGGCTGGAACAGGAACTTGGGATCGTTTTGTTTGAACGCGTCGGGCGCGGTCTGACGCTCACACCAAGCGGTCTGGAACTGTTGGAACATGTGCGCGAGATGGGCAAGGCCGCAGGCCGCGTTTCACTGACCGCCATGGGCCAGTCGCAGGCCTTGGAAGGCACCATCAGCATCTCGGCCAGTGAAACCTATGCTGCGGTTCTGCTGCCCCCGATCGTCGCGAAACTCCGCATTGCTGAGCCTGGTATTCATGTCGAGATTGTCGTGTCCAATCACGCAAGCGATCTGCTGCGCCGTGAAGCAGACATCGCGATCCGCAACTTTCGCCCGACAGAGCCGGACCTGATCGCAAAGAAAATCGGCATGGCGGATGCGCACGCCGAAGCGCGCCAGTCCATGGTGGAGGAAGGCAAAGGTGCAGCCGTACAGCGCCTCGTCGGCGAGGATTTCATCGCCGGGCGACAGCAGCGTCCAGAGCAGCGATGTGATTGCCCCCATGCCCGACGCCGTGGCCA
>CAYZKE010000187.1:0-3117 GCA_964478505.1 uncultured Loktanella sp. | reverse complement strand
TCGGCATGGCCGATGCGGTACTTTATGCAGCGCCAAGCTATGTCGCGCGGCTGGGGCATCCCAAAACACCCTATGATTTGCGCCACGCTGACTTTGTGAACATGGACCGCAGCGGCATGATGCTGAAAGCGCTCAATGGCCTTGGACTGGGACTAACCGAGGCCAATTTCCCGCTGCTGACAGAAAATTACATCGTAATGTGGGAACTGGTGAAACAAGGCGCGGCAATTGGGGTTCTCGACGCCTATATCGGTGATGCCGACCCCGATGTGGTACGGGTTTTACCCGACCTCGAGCCGATCAAATTCCCGATCTGGCTGGTCGCACACCGAGAGTTAACGACCAGCCGACGCATTCGCCGCGTTTACGACTTTCTGATTGAAGAGCTGAAGCGCCCCTAGGGGTCAGGCCGCGTCGGCCAGATAAGCGCGGATGGTCGCTGTCGTGCCCTCGGCCCAGATCATCCCGAGCCATTTTGCAAAGGCATCCGCAAACTGCGCTTGATCCGCCAGCGTGCCGTAATATTTGGCCTGCTTCAGCCAAAGAGCTGGATTTTCGCGCGCCTTTTGTGCAAGCGGCTGCAACGCATCCCAATTTGGATCGTTCGGCGCAATTTCACTGTCGTCTTCGCGAAGACCCGCACACATCCGCGCCCAGATCGCCTCGACCAAGGCCAAGCCTGCCACAGGTGTGCCCTTGGCAAGCCCGTCCTGAATGGACGGGATCAGAAAACCCGGATGCCGCGATGATCCGTCAAATGCCACGCGCCGTGTCGTGTCGACGATCCGCGCGTTGGAGAAGCGGCGCGAAATCAGATCGACATAGGCGTGGGGTTCCATGCCAGGCACCGCCTTGAGGTGGGGCAGGATTTCCGTCGTGGCGACTTTTTCAAAGAGCGCACGAATATCATCATTGGCCATACAGCCAGAGATCGTTTCAATCGACAGAAGTTCACCCGCGTTCGCGATGATCTGGTGACCACCGTTCAGGACACGAATTTTCATCGCCTCAAAGTCATGCACGTCATCTGTAAAGGTCGCGCCGACAAGGTCCCAATCGGGGCGGCCAGCGCAGAAATCATCCTCGATCACCCATTGGCGAAAGGTTTCGTGGGTCACAGGGCAGGCATCATCAATGCCAAGGCTGCGCACGAGGGCGAGTTCATTTGGACCTGTCGCGGGCACGATGCAATCGACCATCGAATTGGGGAAGCTGGCGTTGGCGTCAATCCACTCGGCCAGATCAGGATCGGACAGGCGTGCAAGCGATACAACCGTCTGACGCAAGATCGCGCCGTTGCCTTGCAGGTTGTCACAGCACATGCAGGTGAACGGGCCGATCCCTGCGGCACGGCGTTGTTTGAGGGCCGCAATCATCGCACCAAAGGCGGTCACAGGCGTGTCCGGCGACTTTGCGTCATGCTGAATGTCGGGGTGCTCGGCGTTAAATCCCTTGGTGGCGGGATCGATATAATAGCCGCCCTCGGTTACCGTCAGCGCGACAATTCGGATCGCCGGATCAGCCATTTGTGCAATCAGGGCGGCGTTGGTCGCTTCTACCGGCACAAAGTCGATCATAGACCCCACTACCTCGGCCGTGGTTTTTGCCGGATCCAATGCGATCAAAGTGGTCAGATAATCCTGTGCGGCAAGTTTTTCACGCTGAGCCGCATCGCCTGCGCGTACCCCTGCCCCCACGATCGCCCAATCACGGGCCAGCCCTTTTTGCATCAAGCGATGCAGATACCACGCCTGATGCCCACGGTGGAAATTCCCAAGACCGATATGCACAATACCCGGCGTCAACGCGGACCGGTCATAGGACGGGCGCAGGATATCCTCAGGCAGCTCTGAAAGCGTCTGATCGCTCAGTTTCACCAGATCGGTTTTCTGCCGGATATTCATCAGCTCATCCAATTCCCGCCGTCGACGTTATAAGTTTGCGCGACGATATATTCCGCCGCATCGCTGGCCAGAAACACTGCCATGCCTGTCAGGTCTTCGGCGGTGCCCATCCGTCCGAATGGCACAGCCTCGCCCACTTCTTTTTTCTTCTGACCGGGTGCTTTGCCTTCATATTTGGCAAAGAACGCATCCACCCCGTCCCAATGTTCCCCGTCAACCACGCCGGGGGCGATGGCGTTCACGTTGATGCCATGGGCGATCAGGTTCAGTCCCGCAGATTGCGTCAAGCTAATCACCGCCGCCTTGGAGGCGCAGTAAACCGCGACAAGGCCCTCGCCCCGCCTGCCCGCCTGCGAGGCCATGTTGATGATCCGGCCTTTGATGCCCCGCTCGATCATATGGGCGGCGACGGCCTGCATCGTAAACAAGGTGCCCGCGACATTGATATCGAACACCCGCTGATAGTCGGCGCGGGTAATTTCCGCGATGGGGGCCGCACTAAAAATTGCGGCGTTGTTGATCAGGATATCAATCTGCCCCAGTGTATTGGCCGCCTCGGCAACTGCCGCCGTGATACTGGCCTGATCAGACACGTCCATCTTTACAGCAACGGCACCTTTGATTTCAGAGGCCGCCGCCTGCGCCCGCGCAAGATCAATATCCGCAATCGCAACGCGCGCGCCCTCGGAGGTATAGGCCTTCGCAAAGGCAAGCCCGATGCCGCGGGCCGCCCCTGTAATGAGTGCAGTTTTACCACCGAGTTGCATCAGTCGATCCGCAGGCCTTGGGCGTCAAACCGGTGCAGTTCGTTTATGCGCGGGTTCAATTGGATGGTATCGCCATGCTTCAGGTTGACGTCCCCAATGGCACGCACCGTAATCATGTCTGTCAATCCGGTGTTGTGGATATGGAAGAACGTGTCAGAGCCAAGATGCTCGGCCACGCCGACCGTTCCGGTCTACATGCCACCACTTTCGACCACATCAATGTGTTCAGGGCGGATGCCGATTGTGGTGGCGTCGTGCGTGGCGGCTTCTTCGCCCGTGATGAGGTTCATTTTAGGCGAGCCGATAAAGCCCGCCACAAAGGTGTTGCGCGGCCTGCGATAAAGCTCGAGCGGGGAGCCGACTTGCTCGATCACGCCTGCCTGCAGCACGACAATCTTGTCGGCCATGGTCATGGCTTCGACCTGATCGTGGGTCACGTAGACCAT
>CAYZKE010000186.1:1398-6679 GCA_964478505.1 uncultured Loktanella sp. | reverse complement strand
TGCGCGCCATCTTTCAGGTCGTCCGCTGCGATCACATCAAGGCCGGAGTTCTGGATGATCTCTTTGCCTTTTTCCACATTCGTCCCTTCAAGGCGCACAACCAGTGGCACCTGCAGGCCGACCTCTCTCACGGCCGCGATCACGCCCTCTGCGATGACGTCGCAGCGCATGATGCCGCCGAAGATGTTCACAAGGATGCCTTTGACGTTGGGGTCGGAGGTGATGATCTTGAAGGCCTCGGTCACCTTCTCTTTCGTCGCGCCGCCGCCTACGTCGAGGAAGTTGGCAGGTTCGGCACCGTAGAGTTTGATGATATCCATCGTCGCCATGGCAAGGCCTGCGCCGTTGACCATGCAGCCGATTTCGCCGTCGAGCGCGATATAGTTCAGGTCGAATTTCGAGGCTGCCAGTTCCTTGGGGTCTTCTTCGGTTTCGTCGCGCAGGGCGGCGATATCGGCGTGGCGGTAGATGGCGTTGCCGTCGAAAGCGACCTTGGCGTCGAGCACCTTGAGATCACCGCCGTCTGTGACGATCAGCGGGTTGATTTCCAGCATCTCCATGTCTTTTTCGGTGAAGGCGCGGTAGAGGTTGCCCATCAGCGCGACGCACTGCTTGATCTGGTTGCCTTTCAGCCCCAGTGCGAAAGCAACGCGGCGGCCGTGGAACGGCTGGTAGCCGGTAGCGGGATCAACGGTGAAGTTGAGGATTTTCTCGGGCGTGTTTTCGGCCACTTCTTCGATGTCCATGCCGCCCTCGGTCGAGACGACAAAGCCGATGCGGCTTGTCACGCGGTCGACCAGCAGGGCGAGGTACATTTCTGTCTCGATGCCGGAGCCGTCTTCGATGTAGATGCGGTTGACCTGCTTGCCTGCAGGGCCGGTCTGGTGCGTGACCAAGGTGCGGCCAAGCATCTTCTTGGCTTCCTGTGCGGCCTCTTCGACCGATTTGGCCAGACGCACGCCGCCGGCCTCGCCGGCATCAGCCTCTTTGAATTTGCCTTTGCCGCGGCCACCGGCGTGGATCTGGGCTTTGACAACCCACAGAGGGCCATCAAGTTCGCCTGCTGCGGTTTTGGCATCCTCGGCGCGGGTGACGGGGCGGCCATCAGAGACGGGCGCGCCATAGCTGCGCAGCAAGGCTTTGGCCTGGTATTCGTGAATGTTCATAAGACAATTCCAATTTGGCTTCGGTTGCGGCACCTAAACATGGAAAAACCGCGCTATATAAGCGAAAAATCGGAAATCAGAGGAAAATCGAACATTTGTGATCACAGTAAAAAAATCTGTGATCACAAAAGACAAGTCACGCTCAGATTGTGCCCGTTTAATCCGTTTTGAAAGATTCGTGACTATGATAGCAAAGTGCCGATGTTGACAGAAACACCCTCATGGGCCGTCGTTGCGACCGTTGATGAACCTCCTGCGTTGTTGCAGGCCTTTGTGGCCTGGCACCTGTCGCTGGGGGCGGCGCAGGTGTTTTTGTATCTTGACCGCCCGTCTGCAGCGGGATCGGTTGATTTTACCCATTTGCCGCAGGTGACGGTGGTGGCCTGCGATGCAGCGCATTGGGAACGTTTTGGAAAGCCGCGCCCGCATCGCCATGAAATCCGGCAGGTGCGCAATGCGCAGGATGCATATCAGCGCACAGCGGCGGATTGGATTTTGCATTGTGACGCGGATGAATATCTGCGCGCGGCCATGCCTGTGGCTGAAGTCCTGGGCGGAATTGAGGCCGAGACCGAATGTTTTATTCTGGGCGTCGCAGAACGTGTCCACCCGATGGGCAAGATCGGTGCGGGCCTTTTTGACGGTGCGTTCCGGCGTCCGTTTCAGGGACCCGCCAAGCGGGGGGCTGCGGTCTTTGGGCCTGACTTCAAGATGACGAACCGGGGGCTGACCGGGCATGCGCAGGGCAAGGCTTTTGTGCGGACGGGGCGGGGGCTGCATATGTCGATCCACCGTCCACGACGGCCCAAGGCAGGCCAAGAGGTTGTCAGTACGCGCGCGACTAACGAGGTGCTGGAGCTTTTGCATTTCGAAGGGCTGACGCCACACTACTGGTCCTACAAACTGTCGCGGATGATACAGGCGCTGAACGAAGATGACGGGATGCCACCGTCAGATCACCGGCGGCGGCAGGCAGAGGCGTTAATGGCGGCACCGGAGTTGGCAGAAGGTCTCTATCACCGTCTGAAATCTGTTGATGCACCAACCATCAAGGCATTGGTGGAGCGCGGGCTTTGGGACGACCGCGCCTTTGATCCAGCGCCTGTGGTGGCAAGGTATTTTGCGGGACAGGTTGCAGATGCAAGCCCGCAGGCCATTGATGACTGGCTGGCGACCAACAAGACCCATGTGACGGACTATCTGCAGAAATAAAAAAGGGCCGCCCTTTGGGGCAGCCCTTTGCATTGCTGATGTGCAGCGCGCTTATGCGAGGCTGTCGTCGATCCCGATGCAGGCTTCGACAAGGCCTTTGACGGCGTCGACGGACTTGTCGAACATCGCCTGCTCTTCCTTGTTCATCTTGATCTCAACCACGCGCTCGATGCCGCCTGCACCAATGATGGTGGGGACACCAACGTAGAACCCGTTCAGGCCGTATGCGCCATCGACATGGGCGGCACATGGCAGCAGACGCTTTTGGTCCTTGAGGAAGGCCTCGGCCATTTCGATTGCGGAGGTGGCGGGCGCGTAGAAGGCAGAGCCGGTTTTCAGCAGGCCAACGATTTCGGCACCGCCGTCGCGTGTGCGCTGTACGATCGCGTCCAGTTTGTCTTGTGTCGTCCAGCCCATATCGACCAGATCGGGCAGAGGGATGCCGGCAACTGTGGAATAGCGTGTCAGCGGCACCATTGTGTCGCCGTGGCCGCCCAGAACGAAGGCTGTGACGTCGCGCATGGAGACGTTGAACTCTTCGGCAAGGAAGTGACGGAAGCGGGCGCTATCAAGCACACCCGCCATGCCGCAGACCATGTGGTGGGGCAGGCCGGAGAATTCGCGCAGCGCCCAGACCATCGCGTCCAGCGGGTTTGTGATGCAGATGACGAAGGCGTTCGGCGCGTGGGCTGCGATGCCTTCGCCGACGGATTTCATGACTTTGAGGTTGATGCCCAGCAGGTCATCGCGGCTCATGCCGGGTTTGCGGGCCACGCCGGCGGTGACGATGCAAACATCAGCGCCTGCGATGTCTTCATAGCTGTTGGCGCCTTTGAAGCTGCCGTCGAATTTCGCGGCAGGGCCGCTCTCGGCGATATCAAGCGCCTTACCTTGAGGGATGCCCTCTGCGATATCGAAGAGAACAACATCGCCGAGTTCTTTGACAGCTGCGAGGTGCGCGAGCGTGCCGCCGATCTGTCCGGCGCCGATGAGGGCAATCTTGGGTCTGGCCATTGAAACAAGTCCTTTGGTGATTTGGCTTTCGGCGCTTTGGGTAAGGCTTTGCAGCCGCGCGCGCAAGAGTGCTGCATCGCGGCATCCCCGTCAGCACAGTAGCCAAGCGGTTTGGTTGGCGCTAACGATGCTGGAATGATGGATATTTTGGACTGCTTACGTGATTGAATTCGGATGGCAATTTTTTGCGGTGGGCATCCCCGCAATCATCTTTGGCGGCATGTCCAAGGCCGGTTTCGGGTCGGGTGCGGCCTTTGTGGGTGGTGCGATTCTGGCGCTCGTCGTCCCGCCGGGGGCTGCGTTGGGGATTGTTTTGCCACTCTTCATGCTGGTGGATGCCGCCACGCTCAAACCCTATTGGGGCAAGTGGCATTGGCCGTCCGCCAAGGGGTTGATGATCGGGGCAGTGCCGGGGTGCATCATCGCGGCATGGCTTTATGCCTCGGTGGATGCGGATGTGTTCCGGTTGTTGATCGGGGCGATCTGTCTGGCGTTCGTTGCTTTTCAATGGGCGCGGGCCTTGGGGTGGCTCAAGATCCCGATCATGCCGTTTTCCGCGCCTTTTGCATGGATCGCGGGCATGGTCAGCGGGTTCACCAGCTTTATCAGCCATGCGGGTGGCCCGCCGTCTGCGGTGTTTTTGCTGTCACAGGGCCTGAGCAAGACCACGTTTCAAGCGACAACGGTGGTTGTCTTTTGGGCGGTGAACTGGATGAAGGCGGTGCCCTATGCGTTTTTGGGTATCTTTAGCTGGGACACCGTGATGGGAAGCCTTTTGCTGGCGCCATTCGCCCTGATTGGTGCGTGGCTGGGCGTGAAGGCCCACTATTGGATACCGGAGCGGTTGTTCTTCGGGCTGACCTATGTCTTGCTGCTTTTGACAGGTGTCCGGCTTATCTGGATTGCTTTGTCCTAAGCCGGACCACTGGTTTTCAGCTCTGGCTGTCGAAATTCGCCAGAGGTTCGTTCACGTATTGGTAGGCCTGTCCTGCGGCGGCGAGACATGTCAGCCCGCCGGGCCGGGTGATAGTGATGGTCCATGACCCTGTGTCCATGGATGCAAAGACTTCCACCACGGAATTATCGCTGGTGAGCCCGATGGATTGGCGGCTTTCGCCATAGCGTTCGCCCAAGCGTTCCACGACCGTGGCATGGTCGGCGCAGTTGCCTTGGGCATGGGCCTGTTGTGCCGACAGCATAATGGCCGCGATCCCGAAGGACATCAGGAATAAGATAGGTTTCATTTCGCTCCCCTTGTGCAAAGCGGATCACGGTGATCCGTCGTAGGACCAAGTGTCAGGGGAGCATGCGCAGAATTGGTTAACACACCGTAACGATGGGGCCGGTCGCTGCGTTGCGGCAATTTAGACTTGAATGATTAGTTAGTTTCTGGCCTTTTCCGCGCAACATTATTGCGAGGAAGATTCGATGCACAGCCGCCCTTACCGCTCCGCCCTCTATATCCCTGGGTCCAAAGATCGGGCCTTGGAGAAGGCGCGGGGGCTGCCGGTTGATGTGATCCTGTTTGATCTGGAAGACGCTGTTTCGCCTGACGCCAAGGTCGCGGCGCGGGATACGCTTTATGCTGCCCTTGCGGATGGCGGCTATGGTCCGCGTTTGAAAATCGTGCGGATCAACGGGCTCGATACGGAATGGGGTGCGGCGGATGCGGCTGCGGTTGCGGCGATGGAGTGTGACGCGATCCTCTTGCCCAAGGTGAATGGCCCCGCCGATGTGGATGCGCTGGCAGCATTGGTCCCCGATCTGCCGATCTGGGCGATGATGGAAACGCCCGAGGGCGTCTTGAATGCCGCAAGCATTGCCAAGCATCCACGGATTGCGGGCTTTGTGCTGGGGACGAATGATCTGGCGAAGGATCTGAATTCGCG
>CAYZKE010000186.1:0-1298 GCA_964478505.1 uncultured Loktanella sp. | reverse complement strand
GGGCGCATCGTTGAGAACTTGCATATCGTCACGGCGCGCGCGACGTTGGCGAAAGCTGAGGCTATCGCTGCATTGGAGACGGCATGACACTACTAATCGCTGGCGTTGCCCTTTGGTGGGCAGCACATTTATTCAAACGGCTTGCACCGGGGGCGCGGGCGGCGCTGGGCGGCGCGGGCTATCCGGTGATGGCTGTCGCCATACTGCTGAGCGTCGTTTTGATGGTGCTGGGCTATCGAGACGCTGATGGCGCGGTGTATTGGGGACGCAGCCCGATGTGGGTTGGCATCAACAACCTGCTGATGATCGTGGCCTTCTACTTCTACGCCGCCAGTGCTGCGAAGGGCGCGAAAATCTGGTTGGGGACCAAAGTGCGGCATCCGCAACTGACCGGTTTCTCGATCTGGGCCGTCGCGCATTTGCTGGTGAATGGCGATACTGCATCATTTATCCTGTTCGGCGGATTGCTGGCCTGGGCGATTGTCGAAATCCTGCTGATCAATGCGAAGGAAGGGCCATGGCAGCGCCCCGCACGTGCACCGTTCAAAAAAGAAATCGTCGCCGTCGTCGTGACTATTGTCGTCACGGTCGTGGTGATGGGTATCCACTACGCGCTTGGCGTCACACCCTGGGGGTAAGCAGGTGAAAATCTATCGTTTGTTGACCGAGGATGACACCTCGGCGTTCTGCCACAAAGTGTCCGAGGCTTTGTCCAAGGGGTGGGAGCTTTATGGCGATCCGACCTATGCCTATGACCACGCAAATGGCGTCATGCGCTGCGGGCAGGCCGTGACGAAAGAGATCGACACGCCCTATTCGCCGGATATGAAGTTAGGCAAGCAATGACCAAGACCAACGCAGGCCGGTTTTTCGAGGATTACGCCGTGGGTGATGTGATTACCCACGCTGTGCCCCGTACAGTCTCTGGCGGAGAGCGGGCGCTTTATCACGCGCTCTATCCCGCCCGTGGTGCGCTTTATTCCTCGGATGAATTTGCGCGTGCCTGCGGTTTGCCCGGCTCGCCTGTTGATGATCTGATCACGTTTCACACAGTATTCGGCAAGACCGTGCCGGATGTGTCGCTGAATGCGGTGGCAAATCTGGGTTATGCCGAGGGGCGCTGGCTGCGGCCTGTTTATGCGGGTGATACGCTGGTGTCGCAGAGCGAGGTGATTGGCCTCAAACAGAACTCGAACGGGAAATCCGGTGTGGTCTGGGTGCGCACCACAGGGCGCAATCAGCGCGGCGACGCGGTGCTGAGCTATGTGCGCTGGGTGATGGTGCGCAAGCGTGGTGAG
>CAYZKE010000185.1:0-6683 GCA_964478505.1 uncultured Loktanella sp. | reverse complement strand
CCGTCGAGGAGCTGAGCAAGGCGGTCGGCAAGACCACGAAGACCGTCATCACGCGCTCTCAGTCCATCGGCAAGAACCCCTTCGAGGGCCGTAGCCAGTCCACCCGGACCGAAGAAAGCTCTCTCCTGCCCGAGGATGAGGCGCGCCGCCTGCCGCTCGACGAGATCGTCATGGTGATCGATGCCCAGATGCCGGTCCGCGCGAAGCGGATCCAATATTTTGACGATCGGCTGTTCAAGGCGATCCACGCGGCGCAATCAGGCGAGTTGCCGTTTCCGAAGCCGGGGGGAGGGGGATCGCAAGGCACGCTGCCGCTGAGTGTGCGCGCCATGCCGATGACGCCGCCGTCGGATGGGCCAGGGGGAACAGAAGCCGATGTGGAGAGGGCGAGCCAGGCTGGCGATGGTCAACCGTCAGGCCAAGCCGACGCCGCTCCAAAGAAGACCGCGCCTGTCGTTCAAGCCGTCATCGCCGAGGAACAGCGTCAGATGGAGATGGATTTTGAGGGCCCGGTCGCGGATGCCGAGACAGTGGGCGTGGAAGATGAAGCGCAGATGCGTTCTGCAGTCGATGGCTTGAACGACATGGAAGCGATGTTGCGAGAGGATGGAGGTCAAAAGCTAGTTGCTCGATAAAGTGGCAGGCATCGCCTGTCTGTCAGGGAGGGCGGAAACCGGGCCTTAGCTCCGTCTGCAAAGGTACTGTGCCAGAACTGCGAAAGCGGCCATTCAAGCCGTCGCATACCGAAGCCCCTATGCTGCGCTGCGCACCAAAGTCGGCTGTACGCAGGAAGCGGAGTTTGCAAAGCCCTGTCCGTCCTGAGAGCAGACATCGAAGTAATGTCTGACCTAAACCCTTTTTTGACTTCCCAACGGTAGTCGAAGCCACCACTGTGTCCTATTCGTCGCGAATTTTGGTTATCCCAACAACCCAGACTTGTATTGAGATACTCCCGGTCCCAAGTTCCGCAAATGACCGACACGGAAAAGCAATTTATTGAACAGGCTGCGCCGGAGTTCTGGTACAGTTATGCGCGTGAACTCGCGGATACCGCCGAAGAGATCTTTAAAAAATCGAAAGACCAGTGGATTGCTTACAGCATCGGTCATGCTGATGGTGGAAGTGAAATTTACGGCCGCCCATTAGTGTCCCGCCCAGTTCTGCTGTTGCATGGCTTGTCCTTTGAAAACTTGATTAAGGGCTTGTTAATCTCAGAAGAACCAAAACTGCTAAATGGCGGAAAACTAGGTAAGCATCTGCTTGGTCACGACCTCGTCAAACTAACCGACCGGCTAAGAACCGTCCAACTAAACAGTGAAGAGCGAAATTTACTCGCAATGCTTTCCGACGTCGTCCCCTACCACGGGCGCTACCCAGTCCCGAAAGCCGCACAAGACCTAAAACCGGAAAGGTACATAAGCGACGATATTCATCAAGCATGCAGGGTGCTTTTTGATCATTTGGAGTTGCAGTTATACCGGCTCAACTACAAGGGCATTGACGCGCCAGAGGGCGTGCGTTTCTCGAGTTTACGACTTATGCATCGTGATGGAGATGCGGACTTCGTTACTGACGAACATAAATTTGAGCATGAAAATCTCAGGACGGACTTCCTGAGCAAAATTAAGGGGTCTGAGAGTTAATATTCTAGCTGAAGGTCGGCTTTTGGGCTGCCGGAAGCTGACCCAAATCTGCTTCGGGCTGGCGGCCGTCATTGACGTGGGCGTCAGTCCACCCAAAGCGCCATAATCAGGCGCTGCACCGCCGGAAGGCAGGGTCAGCCCAGCTTGTACATCTGATCCAGTTTGACATACATGCATTTTTATCCTCGCGTGATGCCTTCCCGCGTTGCTCCACCGTGCGGTGCCTCATCTTCAATGTTGACATTGTCGGCCGTGACACTATTAATCATTTTGCCTTATGACCGGTGCTCCCTGACTTGGCCTCAGTCGCCTCGTTACAGCCCGGTCTTCTAATTTCTGGACATCGCCGCATCAACATTGAAGTATCTTAAGCAGCATAAGTCGATCGATGAATGCATCGACATTATGATGATGAGAGGTATGGACATCCCTGATCGGGTCCATGCCAAGCGCTCCCTACACCGCATCGGATACTACCGGCTCAGCGCGTTTGCCTATCCGTATCGTGACTTCTGCCCGATCCCAACGCCGGACGGCGAGGCGGAGCAGAAGGTTCGATGCGACAAGTTCAAAGAGGGTACGTCCTTCGATCAGGCTATCAACTTCTATCTCTTCGACAAAGCCTTGCGCATCGAGCTTCTGGACGCGATTGAGCGGATCGAGATCGCGGTTAGAACCGCGATGATTGAAGTCCTTGGGGAGCTGGGACCACATGCGCATCGCGACAGACGCTCATACAAGGATAGCTTCAGCGAAAAGGGCGAAGATGGCAACACGCCTCTCGAGCTCTTCATAGCCGGACTGGATCAGCACTTCAGAAGCTCTAAAGAGGACTTCGCGAAGCATTTCGCACTAAAGTACTTTGGTCCTCCACCGATCTGGATCGAGGCTGGAACATGGACCTGGGGCAACCTGACCCATATTATCGCCCACCTGTCCGACAAAAACAAAATGGCAATCGCGGCGCGTATTCACCCGGACCTCCCCATGAAGACATTCGCTTCATGGATCACAGCGCTCAATGACGTCCGCAACAGCTGCGCACATCACGCCCGAACGTGGAACAAGCCCTTGGTTAACAGCCCTGGGGTTCCCCCAAAAACGACATTTGGACAGCTCGACCACCTCCGCCAGCCCAGGATGGGGGACGATGCGCCCACGAAAAAGATTTACAGCGCGATCGTCATCATGATCTTCATGCTGCGGCAGTATTATCCGCGCACCAAGTGGCACATCCGTCTTCGCGACAAGATCTTGACCCAAGACCTCCCTTACGAGATCCGCCCACAGACCGCGGGGTTCCCGGAGGGCTGGGAACACGAGGCTATCTGGAACTAACACCCTGACATTCACCCATCAGAAACTGCTGCACGATGTCACGAAAGGCTGGTTCGGGGAAGCTGCATGGCAGCGACGGACTGCCCGGTGAACGGCAGCGCCGAGCCGATCGCTGACGCCGTTACTTTCGCGGCAACCGGTCATTCCCTGCGATCTGCACAGATAACCGCTAAGCAGCACTTTTTAGACCTTGGTTCGATGTGCGCCAAGGTCCGTTTAGGCGAGCTGTTCAAGGAACGGTAGTTTTGGGAACGCATATATTGAATGAAGTGATGAATAGCGAACGTCGATAATTGGTCTGGCGCTCTGGATGCTCTCGAAGCTGTGATCCGTTAGTATTTGACCCTCCACTTGCTGGAAGGATTAGCTATGAGTTTGTCGGGTTCGCATCTGCGCCCACTCTGCGTTCAAACTCTAAGGAAAACTCAATATGAACTTTGTGAAGTTATCCCTTTCAACAGCGCTCGCAGCGGCAGCATTTTCGCTCCCAGCTTTGGCTCAAGATACTGAATTCCAGCTTCCCGAACAGTGCATCACATCTTCCACAATGGGTGAAATGGACCATTCAGCCATGGACCATTCAGCCAAGGGCCATAGTGATGGAATGATGGCGCCTGAGAGCGCTGACCTCAGCGACTCTCCCGAACATGTTCAGGTAAATATGCGAAAGATGATGATTACCATGTCTGCCATGGAGCAAGGTATGATGAATGAAGATCCCGATGTCGCATTCGCTTGTGCCATGATTGCGCATCACCAAGGTGCCATCGACATGGCGCAGGTCCTGCTCGACCATGGCGATGATCCAGAAATGATTAAACTTGCTGAGGAAATCATGGAAGCTCAGGTTGGTGAAATTGAGCTTATGAAAAATTGGCTAACAGCAAACGTGAACTGATTTGAAATGGGCTGCATAGTTGAAAGCTGTGCAGCCCCTTCCAAAACGCACATTTCTGGAAAGGCTCGGCGGTAAACAGTTCTGCGCCGCTACAAACCTCGTTCACAAGCCAAACAGTGTTGAAGGGTTTTGCCTCATTGGTCATAGAAGCCTTTCGTAAGCGCTGCAGCATTGAGTGATAGGGGCTCATTCTTGCCGTTCGCTGCGGACGTCATAAAAGTCCGGTTTGGGCCGTTACTGTTACTCGGGGAAATTCACCCAACTGAGCAGTCTATCATTGGCTCGCTGAGGATCATTTTGTATGGCGGCCTCGGTTAAGTCTCTGATGAGCCATCTAGTTCTCGACATCCAACTGAACATTTCGTCAAGTTGATGCCAAGTCAGAAGGCGCATATCGTCGCCAAGCTGGACTTTGAGGTGCGCTTCTGGGTCATCGATATGAAGCCGCGCAGAGATGCCAATCAATCCGTGACATACGAGATTCCTGATCACGAGAGCTTCCTTCAACATCTTGACCAAGCGATCGCAAAGGTCTGCCCTAAGTGTACTGGTTTGATCCGTTTGTTTGATCGCAAGAGACCACACATCGATCGACCTCGATATGCCATGAACCGATCTGGGAACATTCTCTCCGTGCAGGTTTTCAATTGCTACGTTCAGTGACTTCTCGATCCCCGACCAAAGATACAAGAGTGAGCCGATAGTACCCTTCATCTGGTCGAAGGTGATGGTTTGGTCAGTATCCGGCACTTTGGTCTCAATTCGAGGTCAAATAGGCATTCTTCACAGCCAAGAAGTCATGTGGCCATTCCTTTGTCTACCAGATTGCTGCGCTTACGATAAATGACAGCTTCCGCAAAGCTGCAGCGCAGCGTCTGACGACACGGCGAGTGTCCGGTTTGGGCCGTCCACGTCGATCGACACTGCGGGCGGGAACCGAAACTTCGCTGCAAGTGTGACAACTTCCTCCGCCGCAAGCGAAAGCGGCCATTCAGATTGTCTCGACATCAACCGTCACGCTGCACCGCTGCAAGTCAGCTTCCAGCTCTCCTTCTTTCGAATCGATCATTCGATATCTGAACGTATTATCTCTGAACTACGACTGACGACGTAGTGCTTTGCTCCGCGCACACGCCTGAAATTTGGAAGAAGTTCCGGCTTACGTGCAGCTGAAAGGAAATGACTTCTGTGTTGCCGAAGGAGTCTTCAGTTTGGCTATAGGCATCTGCGTTTAAGCGGAGCGATCTCCGTACCAACGAAACAGATATTTTGGGCCGACTAGATTGCGATCACGTTGAGTGTTCGTGGTATCCGGCATCTGCAAACCGCCTGACGTTACAGACTTTTGAAGCGCCGCCGACGACGTCCCGAAACGCCAAACCGTCGTGATGCCTATAGCCGAACGAGATTGACTGGGTCGCCAAAACTGTTAACGGTTCGGGATGTCGTCTGCGCTGAGGATCGCTATCGGAACGTTCGGCCGGGTCGCTCTGCTTGATATGGACCGGCCCCTGGTCAAGCATGCCCATGCGCAATGCCACGTGCTGCTGAAGGTAGAGGGTGCCGATACCGAGTTTGACGTGGGCGGGCGGCGCGTGGCGCTGACCGATGAAAGCGCCGTGCTCGTCAACGCCTGGGAACACCACAGCTACGTGCACCGCGCGGGTCAGCCGCCGACGATCATCCTTGCGCTTTACATCGAGCCGAACTGGCTCGGCGCGTTTCGCGGCAACTGGCAGGCAAGCGCGGGACCTGGTTTTTTTCCGCATCCGGGAGGTTCCATAACCCGGCAGATCCGCCGCCAGGTCGGTGAGACCGCCGAGGCGATGGTGCAGGCACCGGGCGACGCCGCAGCACATGAGCGGCTGATCGGGCGGCTGATGGTCTCGATCATCGAGCGGCTGGCGCTTTGGCGCGAGGCGCTGCCGTCGCTCCGGGAACGGACCATGGCAATGCGCGCGCCCGATCGGCGAATCGCGCGGGCCCTGGCCTTGATGCGCGCGGATCCGGCCGGCATTCCCTCGATGGGGTGGCTGGCGCGCGAAAGCGGTGTGTCCCGCGCGCATTTCTTCCGGCTGTTCGAGGCCGAGACCGGCATTTCCCCGCGTGTTTATCTGAACACTCAGCGGGTCGAGCGCGCAGTGGAGGCGGTCGCAAACGACACCCGCAGCTTCTCCGACATCTCCAACGATCTGGGCTTCTCGGTGCCGGCGCATTTCTCACGCTTCTTTCACGACCATGCAGGGTCCTCGCCCAGCATTTTCCGCGATGTCTCGGCGCTTCGCGACAGCGGCTGACGCCTTTTTTGAGACTCCTCGGTAAGGTCTGAGACCTGGCGGTATCGCGGGGTCAGCAGACCTGCGCCTAACGTCCCTTCCCAAGGGCTTGCCCATGCCAAGCCGGGAGGAGACATGAAAGATACGGTTATAGAGCCACTTGTCGGCCGCTCAGTCGCACGCGTCGAGGATCCGGCACTGTTGTCGGGGCGCGGGCGTTACATCGACGACCTGCCGGTGGCACCTGGAACGCTGTCGTTGGCCTTCGTGCGGTCGCCGCATGGCCACGCCGACATCCGGTCGGTCGACACCACGGAGTCGGCCCGCGCGCCTGGCGTCGTCGCCGTCATCACCGGACAGGACGTCGCCGCGCGCTCCCGGTCGATGACCGTGGGCGTGAAGGCCGATGTCGAATGCTGGCCGATGGCGGTGGACCGCGTGCGCTATGTCGGCGAAGCGGTTGCCGTCATCGTGGCGGAGACGCTGGGTCAGGCCAAGGATGCCGCGGAGTTGCTGGTCGTCGACTAT
>CAYZKE010000184.1:0-6718 GCA_964478505.1 uncultured Loktanella sp. | reverse complement strand
CGAAAAGAAGGGCCGCCAGAACCGGCGCGTCTATCTGCATCTGGAGTAAGCCTTTGCTGCGTGTGATACCCCTCTTGATCGTGATGCTCTGCGCGGGCCTGCCTGCCGCCGCAGAAACACGCCATGCGGGCTGCACCATCGAACAGGCCAAAGTCGTTGACGCGGCCATTGCGACCGCCAAGGACCTCACGCTCAGGGCTGCAGTGGCGGTGGGCGACACATCCGATTATCAGCGCTGGTTCGGCACCTATTCGCAGGCCAACGCCGAACGCGTCCGTGCCAGCCTGAAATCAGTGGTGACCGCGTTGCGTGGTGGTGCTGTGACCGCACAGTGTGATGCGGCCACGGATGACGGATGCAGGGCGGGCGAATACGCCTGGGTTTTTGCCAACCAACCGTATCTGATGCACCTTTGCCCATCTTTTTTCACACTCCCGCCCCTGACTGCCCTGCGGCCGGGCGACCGCCGGTCAAACAACGGCACGCGCGAGGGGACGATCGTGCATGAGGTGTCGCATTTCCTGCATGTCGCAGACACCGAGGACCATTGCTATTCGCGCACCGAATGTTCGCGGATGGCGCAGAGGGATGCGCGCCGCGCGATCGAGAATGCGGATAGCTATCAGTATTTCACCGAGGATGTGACCTATTACGCGCGTCAGCCCATCGGGGATAAACCGCCCCCTGCGATGCGTTCTGACCGCTAGTCGCGCTTGATGTCCTGTCCGAAAAGATCGCGCTCGATCGGCTGATCCAGCATTTTCTCGGACTCCGGCAACCCCTCACGCGACAAAAGTACTGCGAATGGCCGCAGCTTGGGAACATGGCTGCAGACCACCAATAGCATCACCATGATCGGCACTGACAGGAACATGCCGGGGATGCCCCAGACAGCCCCCCAGAATGCCAGAGACAGGATGATCCCGAAGGATGACAGCCGCAGCGCGCGGCCCATCAGCATCGGGTCGATGATGCTGCCGTTCACGAACTGGATCACACCTGCAATACTGAAGACTGCCAGCGTTGTGGTGGCGTCTCCGATCTCGACATGGGCGACAAGCGCGATCAGCGCTGTGGCCACGATTGACCCGATGTTGGGGATGAAGTTGAGCACAAAGGTGATGATCCCGAGTGAGGTCGCCAGCTCCAGGCCGAAGGCCTGTGCGAGAACAAAGATCATCGCACCGGTGATGGCGCTGATAACGGTCTTGACCAGCAGGTAATAGTTCACACGGTGGATGATGGACTGAATGATTTTGCCCACTCGCTCGGCCTGCGCCTTGTCGCCCACAAGGCTCAGGAGTTTGGTTTCGAACCAGATCCGTTCGGCAAAAAGAAAACCGACGAAGAGAATGATCAGAACAGTTGCTTGGGTGACGCCGCTCGCCTGACTGGCGGCGCCGCGTAAGTAGTTTGAAATGTCGACGGATCGCAGGGCGTTCAATATCGCGAGTTCACTGTCTTCACCAAGCCATGCAAAAAGTGATGCGACAGCGGATGGGGCGCGTTCTGCATAAGACAGCGTTGTGACCAGCACCGTGTTGATCTGCGCCAGCAGGATCGAGGTCAGCGTCAGCAGGGCTGCTGCAATCAAGACCATGGCAGCGATGCTTGCGAGGGTGTTTGGCACGCGGAACGGGCCGATCCGCTGGCGGGCGATGAAATTGATGACATCGCTTGTCAGGCTGAAAAGAATGATCGCTGTGGCCAGCGAGATCAGGACAAACCGCGCTTGCACCAGCAAGAACAGCACGACAGCGAAGGCAATAATCAGCAAGGCGCCCGTTTGCAGACGTGTCGTCTCGCTGGGCCGTTCGGATTTGCCGGTTTTGGGCGGATCATGCAGCATACGTCGGGTGGCCTCTTATCGCGAACCTCTCGTTTGTAGGGGTCGGGGAGGGCTGCGGTAAAGGGGGATCACAAACATATGTATAGGGTCTTGCAAAAGGGGTGGGGTTAGGGCTAAACCGCGCTCCACGGACAGGTGGCCGAGTGGTCGAAGGCGCACGCCTGGAAAGTGTGTAGGCGGGAGACCGTCTCCAGGGTTCGAATCCCTGTCTGTCCGCCATCTACCCATTTTATACAGTTTCGTTTGGTCGCCTTGAGCGGCAATGTCCCTTTGTATCATTGGGTTTTGTGCAAATAGTCGTTTATGTTGAGTTTTCTTCGATGGTGATTATATTCGTTCCCTGAGTGGTATTGAATGTGGTATTTTGCATGGCCCTATCTGGTAAACTGACAAAGAAGCTTGTCGAGAACCTTGGCGCGGGGCGGCATGGTGATGGTAACGGATTGTATCTGGTGGTTGATCCATCGGGCGCACGGCGTTGGATTGTGCGCGTGGTTGTCAAAGGGTCAAAGAATAAGAAGGGCGCGCCGTTGCGCACTGATTTTGGCTTGGGCGGGGCTGATATTGTCACAATCAACCAAGCGCGTGAACGTGCGCTAGAGTATCGTCGGATGGCCAAGCAAGGATTGAACCCCCGTTTCAACGCCCAGCGAGAAATCCCGACATTCGAAGAATTTGCACAACAGGTCCACATTGAGCGAATGCCGATTTGGAAAAACGCTAAACACGGCCAGCAATGGATCAACACCTTGCGCGACTATGCCTTCCCCAAGATTGGACGGATGCCGCTGGACAGTATCGACCAGCCCGAAGTCATGATGTGCCTGTCGCCAATCTGGACAGAGAAGCACGAAACCGCCAAGCGGCTAGCCCAGCGGATCAAGACGGTACTGGACGTGGCGAAGTCAAAGGGCTTCCGGTCGGGCGAAAACCCCGTCACGGGGATTAAGGACGCGGGCGCGCTGCCCAAGGTGAAGGCCAAGCCAAAACACCACAAGGCGATGCGCTGGCAGGACGTGCCTGTCTTCTACGCGGACCTGAAGGGGAGGAACGCAATGTCCGCCAATGCCTTGCGCTTTACCTGCCTGACGGGATCGCGGACCAGCGAAGTCTTGGGGATGCGTTGGGAAGAAATCGACTTTGACGCGCGGCTGTGGACCTGCCCCGAAGAGCGGATGAAAACGGGTGAACTTCACCGCGTCCCTTTAACCGATGAAATGCTTGCGATTATTGAGCCGCTGAAAGCCTTACAGTCTGAATACGTGTTCGAGGGCCAGAAACGTCACAAGCCGTTGTCTAATATGTCTATGTTGATGTTGTTGCGCCGCATGAAAGTAGAAAGCGTTACTGTCCACGGCTTTCGTTCAACGTTCCGCGATTGGGCCTCTGAAGCCGCTAGCGCACCGCGTGAGATTGCAGAAATGAGTCTGTCTCATAAAGTGGGGTCTGATGTTGAGCGGGCCTATGCACGGTCAGATTTGATAGAAAAGCGTGCTGTTCTAATGCGTGAGTGGTCTGCCTTCGTTTCGGGTGCAGCCTGATGGCTTCTCATGCGCAGACATTGGAGGAACTACGCCTACTGTTGCTCAAAAAATTCTACCCCATGCAGATAGGCTTGGTTCGCAACGACAAAGCTACGGCAGAAATGGTTGTCAAATATGTAGCAGTTATGAGCCGAGCGAGAGACGAAAGTAGGCATAAAATACCTCAAGACTGGAGTAGCTTCGAGTTGGAGGCGATTGTAAATAATGTCAATTTTTCATCTTTACGCAACTTAACCTCGGACACCGTACGAAAATATATTTCTGAACTCTGGGCCAGCGGCTCCTTTCGCGACAACATAAAAATTCAAGATGACAAGGGCGCTTAGTCGTTTTTGCCAATTTGGCAGATAGGATAGCTGTCTATTTTATAAACGGAAAATTTGTGAGGAATGAGTGTCACCGAAATAAACTTCTGAAAGGTGGCAAATGGCAGAGCTATTCGAACAAAACCGTAACTACGTCCTTGGGGACGAGGAACTGAACATTATTGGTGACCGCGATAAGCTGGCGCAATGGCGTCACAAAGGTATTGGCCCAGCTTTCTACCGTCTTGGTCGCAAGATTGTTTATCATGGAGCTGACCTGAACGCTTGGGTGGAGGCGCGGCGGGTCGAGGGCGGATAATGGCGCGCCGTTTTCGGACGCAAGCAATCAAGGCGAACAAAGCCTATCGGATTGATGAACTTGCAGACGCGGCGGGTGTGACAGCCCCTACGGTTCGCAATTGGATTGGGGCAGGTTTGCAGCTTGTTGATACTAACCGCCCGACAATGATCATGGGCTTTCATGCGCTCGACTTTCTGAAAGCCCGCAAGGCTAAAGCTAGCCGCCCTTTGGCACCGGGTGAGTTCTATTGCTTGCGCTGCAAGGCCCCAAGGATGCCTTTGGGCGGGTTGGCAGACTATGTGCCATTGAGCGCGACAGGCGGCCGTCTGAAGGCGCTTTGCACAGTCTGTGAGTGCCAATGTAACCGCAATATCAGTGCCCGTGATCTAGCTGAACTCTGCAAGTTCTTGGATGTGGTGACGAGGGACAATCGGTGACCCTAAACGAACCCCTCAAGCCCCTCTTAAATTAGCACTTTAGAAAGGACACAAAATCATGCGCAGGTTCAATGCAGAAAACGAGCGAATAAAGCGGCGCTATGTGAACTATCTTCGGGAAGCGAAAGGGCAGGATGAAAAGTCGCTCGACAAGGTGCGCGCGGCTTTGGTGAAGTTCGAGGAATGCACCAAATTCAAACCCTTCAAAGCCTTTCACATAGATCAGGCGCGGCAATTCAAAGACGCTTTGAGCCATGCCAAGACTGCCAATGGCGCGCCCTTGGCTTTGACCACCACCGACGCGACATTGCGCTTGGTCAAAGGGTTCTTTCATTGGCTGGCGGGCCAGCAAGGCTTCAAGAAAGTGCTGAGCTATGCGGACGTCGAATACTTCAACAACAACCGCAATGACGCCCGCGCGGCCCATGCCCAACGCCCCGTTCAATACCCATCCAAGCAGGCGGCCTATCATGCGTTTCAGGGGATGGCAGAACGGACAGAGTTAGAGCGGCGCGATAAGGCCATGTTCGCCTTCCTGATGATTACGGGAGCGCGTGTTGGCGCGGTGGCTTCATTGCGCCTCAAACATATCAATCTTGTGGATGGGTTCGTTTTTCAGGACGGGCGAGAGGTGCGCACCAAAAACGGCAAAACGATCACAACATGGTTTTTCCCTATGCACCCCGAATATCTGGCATGTTTCACCGGTTGGGTCGCCTATCTGCGCAACGAAAAAATGTTCGGGCCAGAAGACGCTTTGTTCCCGAAGCCTGAACGGCGAATGGTAAACGGCAAGTTCGTGTTTGACCGCGTATCCCGCGAAATTTACACAAATGGGGCAATGGTCAACAAAGTGTTCCGCAACGCCTTTGAACAGGTCCAGATGCATCCCTACGGGGCGCACAGTGTCCGGAAGACCCTAGGGCAAGAACTGAGTGATCGGAACTTGCCCTTGGCGACACAAAAGGCGTGGTCGCAAAACTTAGGTCATGAAAACTTCGCAACAACCGTGTCCAGTTACCTGCCCGTTTCGGACCAACAGCAGGGAGCATTGATTAAGGGGTTGGATGCTGAATAGCGGCGAAATCCCGCGTTGGGGAAATTTGGAGCATCTTTACCAGTTGAACTTGGTAGATTGCCGCTCTGTAACAGCTTCTATGCAGCGCTGCAGCTTGTAGCCGGATTGAACCAGTCCTGGGATAGAAACAACCGGCCCGTTGCGGACATTCGCTAGTATCGTAAACGCCGTGGTTTGGCTTCCAATACCGGACATTCTGGAAAGGGCATCTTGCTAAGCAAGACGATTCTCTTTTTAGCTGAAATATAGTAAGAAGTTTCCAGTTTCATTCGAGGTACTAATGCCCGACGCACGACGCAATCCTCTCTCCCAAACCGCCAGCACGATCTTCGTTGATCGAGAGAACCCCAAACGGACCTTCGAAAAAGCCGCGGTTTCCATTCCCCAGGAAGGGTGCCTAGTGCGATGTTGGTATGGCGTCGGTGGGCAAGGCAAGACGGCGCTCGCGCGCGAACTCTTCCAGATCTCCTCGGCCCAGGTCGAGCCGAGCTACGCGCACCTGCGGCGGGCCATGGTCGATCTGCACGAGAGGTCGCTGACCGATCCCGACCGCCTCCTCGTCTGGATACGCAATGCTTTCTCCAAGGCAGGTGTGACCTTTCCGGCCTTCGACCTTGCCTTCGCGATCATGTGGGAAAAAACACGGGGTGAGGAAGCGCTTCCGAAGTTCGAAAATGCCTGGCTGTTCCGCACCGGCGAGATGCTCTCGGAATCGCTGCCAGACGCAGTAACCTTCACTCGGGAACTGATGGAGACCACGGCGGAGACAATCCCGGTACTCGGCTTCCTTCTGAAGAAGGGCAGTCAGTGGGCTCTGGATCGGGGCAAGCAGGCCTGGCTCGAGAAGACCCGACCCCAACTTCAGGCCTTCTACCGCGACGGTCTGCTTATCGAAGACCATGAGATGTCCGATCTCATGCCGTGGATGCTGGCGCAGGACCTCAACCAGCATCTTGCGCAGAACCCCCGGGACCGGTTCGTGCTCTTCGTCGACGAATACGAGCGCGTAGTGGATGCGGCGGGCACCGGCGCACGGTGGCGAGAGAACCGCTTCGACGCCCATATGCGGCGTTTCATCTCCGAGACGGACGGGCTGCGCGTGGTTCCCACCTCGAGTGGCGGTGAATTTCGCCGCCAGGATAGCGGCTTTCGCAACTGGGTAACCGCTGACGGCGCTGCCGGCCCTACGGGCAGTGCGGGGTTT